>DATBUG010000324.1:0-1735 GCA_036516315.1 Citricoccus sp. | reverse complement strand
GGCATCGACGGGCCGCGCACGGTCGAGGTCATCTGGTTGAAGACGCCGTTGAGCACGCGGTCGATTTCACGAAAGGGATCAACATGGTTTGCCACAGTAATCACCTCCGTCTGGTGACCGGCCCCGGACCCTCCGGGCCGGTAGGGGGCCACCCCTGTGGCCCCACCACCATTATTTAGCACTCTCTGGTGCAGAGTGCCAGCCCTGGGGCTCAGTCCTGTGTGGGGGACTCCGGTGAAGGCTCACCGTCCTCGGCATTGGCGTTGTAGGCCAGCACCGCCTCCTCGTCGGAGACCGGGCCGGCGCCGTCGGCCAGGATCTCGTCGGGCCGCGCACCGGTCCGCTCCGACGGGTCCTGGATCCCGTCGTCCTCAGGGTGGTCGTGGTGATCGTGGGTGTGCGGCATGGCGACGCTCCTGCTCAGTGGGTTGCGGATGAGGCCACGGTATCGCCACCGGCCCCGCGGCAGGAGGTCTGAGACGACCGGTCCCGGCCGACTGCCTGAACCCGAGACCTGCACGCGGGCGCCCTCAGGAGGAGCGCCCGGCGCTGCGCCCGGCCCGGCCCTCGCTGTCATCCTCGTCCTCGTCCTCGTCACCGTCGTCGTCACCGTCGTCGTGCCAGCCATCAGGCACCACGAACCGGTGCCGCTCCCACCAGGGGGAGACGAGGTAGCCGATCATCGTCCCCAGCCCCACGAGCCCGCCCGTGGCACCGGCGGCCAGCCACGGGTTCGGCCCCAGGCCCGTCAGACGGCCCACCCCGAGGGACCCGCCGGAAAGCGCGAAGGGCACCAGGCACAGCAGCGCCGCGGCGACGGCCACCAGCGCTCCCAGGACCAGGGTGGAGAGGGTCAGGGAGGCCCACCGGGCTTCCATCCGCACGGCCAGCCACTCGTCGAAGTGGTCCTCCCCCTCGCGGAGCATCCACCAGCCGGCCATGAAGCCGCCGGCCACGGGCAGCAGCAGGAACGCCCACGACCACGCCGGGTCCAACCCCACCGGCAGGGCGGTGAGCACCGGGACTGCCGGCTGCGGCCCGACGGCGGTGGTCAGCGGGGAGACCAGGGTCCCCTCCCCGAGGGAGAATCCGGCCCCCGAGGCCCAGGCGAGCGTCCACATCGCCAGGTTGGGCATCACCCCGAGCTGCACCGCCGTCAGGGTGGCACCACCCCAGATGCCGGCGCCCACCTGCTGGTACACCTCGGCGATGTCCGCCCAGTGCAGGGCCACCTGCACGGAGAGCAGCACGCAGGCCAGGGCGAAGGAGGCCACGGCGCCCACGAAACCGGCCCGCACGACCGCCCAGGCATAGGAACCGGCCCAGCGCGAGGCCTGGGACCAGGTCGCGATCCGCTCGGCGGCGTCGACGCCGATCAACCGCTCCCACGAACCGGCCTCCCGCCGCGCTCCGGTCAGCAGGGCGATCACCATCAGGACGGTGGGGATCAGGGTGCCCAGGAACGGGTTGATGCCCACCGACTCGTTCGGCACCAGCAGCGCGGTGACCAGGCTGAACAGGGCGTACGCTCCCGCCCCGCCGGCCAGCGGCTGCCAGATCTGGTCCCGGTAGGAGGCGCGCGCCAGCCGCCGCCCGGCGCGCCAGCCCAGGGCGAGCGGGATCAGCACCAGCCCCCAGGGCAGGAACCAGAACGTACCGGTCAGGGTGTCCGCCGAGCTCGTCGGGGACTCCAGGGTCAGGTGCAGGGGCACCCCGTGCATCGCCAGCCAGGCCT
>DATBUG010000323.1:0-9716 GCA_036516315.1 Citricoccus sp. | reverse complement strand
GACCAGAGCGCGCGCCGTGCGCCGGCGTTCGGGCTCGGGGATATGCCCGCCCCCATGCTGGCCACGGCCGGGGAGCCGGCGGACCTGGCCGCGGACGAGGACTGGTCCTACGAGATGAAGTGGGACGGCTGGCGGGCGATCGCCGGCGTCGGGGGTGACCGCGTGCTGCTGGCCAGCCGCAACGGGCAGGACCTCACGGAACGCTATCCGGCCGTGCAGGAGCTGTCCGGCCTGCTCCGGGATGAGGCCCTCGAGCTCGGCGGAGCCGTCCTGGACGGCGAGCTGGTGGCCCTGGACGATCGGGGCCGGCCCGATTTCGGACTGCTCCAGGACGGGACCGGGGACCTGCGGTACGTCGTGTTCGACGTCCTGCAGCTGGGCCCGCCCGGTGCCACGGGTCAGCGGCGGCGGTCGCTGCTGCGCACCGACTACCGGCAGCGCCGAAAGGTGCTGGAGGCCGTGCTCACCGAAGGGGAGACGGTGGCCGTGCCGCCCGGGTACACCGGGACGCTGGCACAGGCCCAGCGGGTGAGCGGGGAACTCGGGCTGGAGGGCGTGGTGGCCAAGCGGACCGACTCGACCTACCTGCCCGGCCGGCGCGGGACCGCGTGGATCAAGCTCAAGCTGCAGCAGCACCAGGAGATCGTGGTCATCGGCGTCCGCGAGGGAAAGGGGGAGCGCGCCGGCGGCGTCGGCTCCCTGCTGGCCGCGGTGCCGGACCAGGCTGGCCGGCTGCGCTACGCCGGCCGCGTGGGCACGGGGTTCACCGCCACGCAGTTGGACGAGGTGGAACGGCGCCTGCGCCGCCTGGCCCGCCAGGTCCCTCCCGTGGACGACGTCCCGGCCGAGGACCGCTCGGACGCGTGGTGGGTGGACCCGTCTGAGGTGGCCGAGGTGTCCCTCGCCGGGCGCACCCGGACCGGCCGGTTGCGCCAGGCCTCCTGGCGGGGCTGGCGGCCGGACAAGTCCGCGGACGAGGTGCGCTGGGAGGTCCCGTGAATGCCCCGGACCCGGCCGGGCTGCGGCACGAAACCCCGGCCGAGAAACTGGACCGGAACTGGAACGACCTGCTGCAGGAACTGCGGGTGATGCAGACGGGGACGCAGATCGTGACGGCGTTCCTGATCGTGCTGCCGTTCCAGTCCCGCTTCGAGGAGCTGGCCGGGGACATGGTCGGCTGGTACGTGGCGCTGCTGGTGGCCGCCGTGCTGCTGACCACCCTGATGCTGCTGCCGGTGGTCATTCACCGCAGGCTGTTCGGTCGTCACGTCAAGGACCAGACGGTGGCCTGGGGGAACCTGCTGGTGAAGGCCTGCCTGGCCGGGCTGGGGGTGCTGCTGGCCGGGTGCGTGGCCTTCATCGCCCATGCGGTGCTGGACCCGGCCCCGGCGTGGTGGATCGCCGGTGCCACCGCCGCGGTGATCGCGCTGCTGATGCTGGCGCTGCCACCGCGGCGGGTGCACGCGGGCGAGGGGGGTGACTACTGAGGCGTGGTTACTGAGGACGGGCCACGGACATCAACCGCTTGTTGACGAACTCGTCCATGCCCAGCGGCCCGAGCTCCCGGCCGAAGCCGGAGCGCTTCACACCGCCGAAGGGCATGTTCGCGGCCTCGGGCGGGGACTGGTTGGCCCCCACCATGCCGGCCTCCAGGCCCTCGGCGAACCGGGCGGCGCGCTCCGGGTCGGTGGCGAACACGGTCGAACCCAGGCCGTAGGGGGTGTCGTTGGCCAGGGCGAGGGCCTCCTCGTCGCTGGACACCCGGTACACCGCCAGCACGGGTCCGAAGAACTCCTCGCGGTAGACGTCCGAGTCCTGCGGGATGCCGGTGATCACGGCGGGCTGGACGTAGAAACCCTCCCGGTCCACGCGCTGACCGCCCACGTGCAGGGTCGCCCCGGCCGCCACGGCGCGCTGGATCTGGTCCACGAGGCGGTCGGCCGCGGCCTCCGAGGACAGCGGGCCGTAGATGCCCTCCTGCTCCTGGGACGGATCCCCGGGCTGCAGGCCGGAGACCTGGGCCACCAGCTCGTCGACGAACTCGTCGAAGACGTCGTCCATGACGATCAGGCGCTTGTTGGAGTTGCAGGCCTGGCCGGTGTTCTCCAGCCGGATCGCCACCGCGTCGCGGGCCGCCTGGCGGGGATCGTCGGTGGACAGGATGACGTAGGGGTCGGACCCGCCCAGTTCCAGCACGGCCTTCTTCAGGTGCCGGCCGGCCTGCTCGGCGACCTTCGCCCCGGCCCGCTCGGAACCGGTCAGCGAGACGCCCTGGACCCGCGGGTCGGCGATGATCGTGGAGACCTGCTCGTGCGTGACGAAGAGGTTCTGGTAGACGCCCTCGGGCACGCCGGCGTCCCGGAGCAGCTGCTCGATGGCCAGCGCGGACTCGGGCACGATCTCGGCGTGCTTGAGCAGGATGGTGTTGCCCAGCACCAGGTTCGGGGCCGCGAAGCGGGCCACCTGGTAGTAGGGGTAGTTCCACGGCATGATGCCCAGCAGCACGCCCAGCGGACGTCGCTGGACCACGTTGTGGGCCCCGTCCGTGGAGTCCAGCACCTGGTCCGCGGCCAGCTGGGGGCCGTTCTCGGCGTAGTAGCGGAAGATCTCCGCGCTGAACTCGGCCTCGCCACGGGACTCGGCGATCGGCTTGCCCATCTCCCGGGTGATGATCTGGGCCAGCTCGTCCGCGCGCTCCTCGAACAGCTCAGCGATGCGGGTCACGACGGCGGCCCGGTCGGCGATGTCCCGGGCGCGCCAGTCCTGGAAGGCCCGGTGGCCGGTCGCGATGGCCTGCTCGACCTGCTCGTCGGTGGCCGGCTGGTGCTCGCTGATGACCTGGCCGGTAGCCGGGTTGATGGCGCGGTAGGCCGGTGAGGTGGTGGGGGTGGTGTCGGTGCTCACAGTGTCCATAGTGGTCATGATGCCTCTTCCGTGGGTTGGGGGGAATCAGTGGAGGGGGAAAGGATGGCCGGGGTCCCGGTGGTCCGCGCGGGAGCGGTCCGGTACCGGCCGGTGGCCTCGAACGCGCAGGCCAGGATCAGCAGGGTCGTGTCGTCGTAGGCACGGCCGGCGAACGTCAGCCCGAAGGGCATCCCGATCTCCGGGGCGGTGCCCATCGGGACGGTGACGGTCGGGATGCCCAGGTGCCGGGGGACGAGGTTGCCGTTGGCCACCCAGGTCCCGTTGCGCCAGGCGGCGTCCGCCGAGCGCGGGTTCACGTCGGCGTCCGCGGGGGCGACGTCGGCCAGGGCCGGGAAGACCACGGCGTCCAGCCCGTGCTCGTCCATCCACTCCTCGAGGTCGGTCCGACGGGTGCGCTCCAGGCCCGCCAGGCCCTCAGGCAGGTGGGGGACGGTGCGCAGGTCCGGGCCGAGGCTTCCGTCGCGGACCAGGCTGGGAAAGGCGGCGATGTCGTCATCGAAGCCGTCGTAGCGGTCCGGCAACGCCCCGGGCGGGTGGGGGAAGATCTGGGCGCCGTCGACCTGGGCGAGGGTGTGCAGCTGCGGGTCGGCGTTGGCGCGCAAGAAGTCCTCCCAGGCCCACGCGGAGAGTTCGGTGACCTCGGCGCGCAGGTACTCCGGGGGCACGAGGCCGCGGGTGGCGATGGTCGGGGCGCCGGGACGGTCGCCCTCGTACCGGGTGACCACCGGGAAGTCGACCTCGACGACGGTGGCCCCGGCCGCCTCCAGGGCGGCCCGGGCGCGCTGCCACAGGCCGAGCACGGAGGACCGCGTCTCGATCGGCCGGCCCATCGGGCCGCCGACGCCAGGGGAGGCGGAGTGGTCCGGGCCGGTCCCGGCCTCGGGGTCGGCGTTGACGTACATCCGTGGCACGCCCAGGCGGCGCCCGGCCAGGCCGCCGCGGCCGCCGTCGGCCACCGCCGGGTCCGCGAGCGCCGGGTAGGACGCCGGACGCACCTCGCCCGCAGCGGGCAGGCGGATCCAGGGCTGCACGCGCCAGAAGTCACCGCGGGCGGTGTGGTCGTCCGCGACGACCACGTCCAGCACCTCGAGCAGGTCGGCCATGGACCGGGTGTGGGGGACCACCACGTCCATGGTGGGCACCAGGGGCCAGTTGCCCCGGACGGAGATGACACCGCGGGAGGGGGTGTAGGCGCACAGGGCGTTGCAGGAGGCCGGCGCCCGCCCGGAGGACCAGGTCTCCTCGCCGAGGCCGAACGCGCCGAGGCTCGCGGCGGTGGCCGTGCCCGAGCCGTTGGAGGACCCGGAGGCGAACGCGCTGGTCAGGTAGTCCGGGTTGTAGGGGCTCTCGGCCCGGCCGTAGAGCCCGCGCTGCATCCCGCCATTGGCCATCGGCGGCATGTTCGTCAGGCCCAGCAGCACGGCCCCGGCCTGCCGGAGCCGTGCGATGGTGAAGGCGTCCCACTGGGCCACCAGGCCGGCGAAGGCCGGGGACCCGGCCGCCACGGTCAGGCCGCGGGCCATGAAGGAGTCCTTGGCCGTGTAGGGGATCCCGTCCAGCGGGCCGAGGAGCCGGCCGGCCGCGCGCCGTTCGTCCGAGGCCCGGGCCTCCTCGAGCGCGCGGGGGTTGTCCACGACCACCGCGTTCAGGGGGATCCCACCGTCGGGTGCGGTGCCGGCGGGGGTCCCGTCCGCCGTCGTGGCCGGCCTGTCGAAGCGTTCGATGCGGGCACGGTAGGCCTCCACGAGGTCCACGGCGGTGGTCCGTCCGGACCGCAGGGCGGCGCGCAGCTCAGCGATCGAGGCCTCGACGACGTCAACCATGACCGTGACCTCCGTTCGCCGGGCCTCCGTCCTCCGGAGAGCGGTCCGCGGCGGGGACCACGGCCGGCTGCTGCTGGGTGATGCAGTGGATGCCGCCGCCGAAGGCGAAGATGTCCCGAGCGTCCACGAGTTCCACGGTGCGGCCCGGGTAGGCCTCCGCCAGGATCTGCGCGGCGCGCGCGTCCGCGCGGTCGTCGCCGAAGGCGCACAGGATGACCGCACCGTTGGCCACGTAGTGGTTGATGTAGGAGTAGTCCACCCAGCCCTCGTCGTCGCGCAGCGTGGCCGGCGCGGGGACGTCCACCACGGTCAGCGGCCGCCCGGCGGCGTCCACGGCCCCCTCGAGCTCCTCGCGCAGCTGCCGGCTGACCTGGTGGTCGGGGTGGGAGGGGTCGTCCTGGCGGTGCAGCAGCACGGTGCCGGCCTCGCAGAAGGAGGCCACGATGTCCACGTGCCCGCGGGTGCCGAAACCGTCGTAGTCCCGGGTCAGCCCGCGGGAGAGCCACACGGCGTGGGTGGTGCCCAGCCGGGCGTGCACCTCGGCCTCCACCTCGGCCCGGCTCAGGTCCGGGTTGCGGCCGGGATCCCGCTGGACGGTCTCGGTCAGCAGCACCGTGCCGGCCCCGTCGACGTGGAACCCGCCGCCCTCGTTCACGAGCGCGGAGTCCCGGACCGCCGCCCCGGCGTGGCGGGCGACGACCGGTGCCAGGAGCCGGTCCCGGTCCCAGGCGGCCCAGGACTGGGCGCCCCAGCCGTTGAACACCCAGTTGACAGCGGAGAGCCGTCCCTCCGCCTCCACGGTGAACGTGGGGCCGGCGTCCCGCATCCACGCATCGTCCAGGGGCGCGGGGAGGACCTCGATCCCCGTGCCGAGCCGGCGCCGGGCCTCGGCCTCGTCCCGGGGGTCGGCCACCACCGTGACGGGCTCGTGGTGGGCGATGGCGTGGGCCACCGCCGTCCAGGCGGTCCGGGCACGCTCCAGGGACCCGGAGCCGGCGGCGCCGAAGGTCTGGTTCGGGGTGGGGAAGGACATCCAGGCGCGCTCGTGCGGGGCCCACTCGGCGGGCATGACCGGTGTGCTGAGGGTGCTGGTGTGGTCGCTCATCTCGCTCATCAGACGGTCAGCCCCTCCCGGGTGCGGTCCTGGGTGGACTCCGTGGTCGCCAGGGTCTCCCCACGGAAGTAGGCCGGGTGGCGCCACCGGGTCCACACCATCAGGGCCACGCCGAGCACGAGCACGCCCATGCCCAGGACGAACACCATGCCCACCCCCGCGATCGAGGACCCCGAGCCGTAGTCCGGGCTGATGGAGTCCACGGCGGTCTGGAAGAACATGACCAGCAGCACCACGCCGCCCACCAGCGGGAACAGGAACTTGAACACCACGTTCCGCGGCGTGGCGAACAACTCGCGGCGGAAGTACCACACGCAGGCCAGGGCGGTGATGCCGTAGTAGAAGCAGATCATCAGGCCCAGGGCGGTGATGGTGTCCCACAGGGCGTTCTCGCTGAGCAGGCGCGTGATCGTGTAGAAGCCACCGGCGGCCACGGCCGAGGCGATGGTGGCCGCCGAGGGGGTGCGGAACCGGGGGCTGATCCGGGAGAAGACCGGGGGCAGGGCCCGGTAGTAGCCCATGGCCAGCAGGGTGCGGGAGGGGGAGATCATCGTGGACTGCAGGGAGGCGAAGGAGGAGGACATGATCGCGATGGACATCAGCAGCGCGAACGGACCCATCACCGGACCGGAGAGCACCGCGAACAGTGACTCCTGGTTGTCCGGGTTGCCGGCGCCCAGGCCCTCGCTGCCGATCCCGGCCCAGGCGATCACGGCCAGGGCGCAGAGGGTGTAGACGGCCATGATGATCAGCACCGTCAGCGTGGAGGCCCGACCGGAGGTGCGCTGGGGGTCCTTGGTCTCCTCGTTCATGGTCAGGGTGGTGTCCCAGCCCCAGAACAGGAAGATGGACAGGGACACCCCGGCGGCCACGATCGAGAAATCGTCGAAGCTGAACGGGTTGAACCAGTCGATGTTCACCGGGGTGGGGTCGAAGCCCTGGCCGTTGGCGGCCTGGACCAGCGCCGCCACGGCGAAGCCGCCGAGCACCAGCAGCTGGAAGCCCACGAGGGCGTACTGCACGTGCTGGGTGGACTTCAGGCCGCGGTAGGAGACCCAGGCGGCGATCGCGATGAACACCAGGGTGGTGGGGATGTTGACCCACAGGTTGGCCGTCAACTCCGCCAGGGCGGGGGTGCCGAACACCTGGGCCAGCAACAGGTAGAAGAAGTCCACGGCCACGGCCGCCAGGTTGGACAGCACGATCACGGTGGCCGCGATCAGGCCCCAGCCTCCCATCCAGCCGATCCACGGGTTGAAGGCCTTCGTGGCCCAGGTGAAGGAGGTCCCGGAGTCGGGGACGCGTTCATTGAGCTCCCGGTAGCCGAAGGCCACCAGCAGCATGGGCAGGAAGCCGAGCAGCAGGATGGCCGGCACGTGCGTGCCCACCTCGGAGATGGTGGGGCCGAGCCCGGCGGTGAGCGTGTAGGCCGGGGCGATGCAGCCCACGCCGATGACGACGGCGCCGATCACTCCCACCTGGCCGCGGGCCAGGCCCTTGGCCGAGACGGCCTGCTCATCGGTGCGCTGGCGGTGCGCGGTCTTGGCGGTGCTCATGTCAGTGGTCGCTTTCAGCAGTGGCGTGACCGGTGTGGCCGGCGGGGACGACCACCACCGGGACCGGGACGGTGCGCAGCATCTTGGCGGCGGTGCTGCCGAGGAACAGCCGGCCGTGGGCGGCCAGCCGGGAGGAGCCGACGATCACGACGTCGTCGGGACGCCAGTCGAGCTGGGCCAGGGCGTGGTCCACGGTGCGCCCGGTGGCGATCTCGGTGCAGGCCCGGTCCGCCTCGAGCAGCTCGGCGGCCTCCGCGGCGAGCCGTTCGTCGGCGTACCGGGTAACCGCCTCCAGGACGGTCCCGTCACCGGTGCCGGCACCGGGGGAGGCCGGGGCCTCGTCCGGCCGGTCGAGCAGGACGAGCGAGACCAGCCGCAGCGGCACGGCGCGGCGGCGGGCCGCGTGGATGCCGAGGGCGACGACGTCGACGGCGCCGGGGCGCAACCCGAACATCGCCGTCAGCCGGCCCACCGGGCCGGCCCACTCGTACCCGGCCGGGGCCAGGGCGACCGGCACCGGGGCGGCGTGCAGCAGGGTGGTGGCGACCGAGCCGAGCCGATAGCGCCGCAGCAACCCGCCCTGCCGGCCGCCGAGGACGATCATCTGGCAGCCCAGCTGGTCCGCGGCCGCCAGCAGGCCGTCGGCGTCGGACTCGGCGGTGATGACGTGCCCGGTGGCCGGGACGTCGTCCGGGACGGTGGCCAGCGCCTCGTCGAGCCAGGCGCCCAGCTGCTCCTCCAGGATGGTGCCGTACCCCTGGTCCGGGGGGTAGATCCCGGCGTAGGCGCTGTCCTGCGGGGCGATCATCACCACGTGCAGGTGCGCGTCCTGCTCCCGGGCCAGGGCGATGCCCAGGTGCAGGGCATCGCGGCCGGTGGAGGTGGCCAGGTAGCCGACCAGCAGATGGCGGGTCATCGGTGATCAGTCCCGGATCCGGCCGTGGCCGGGGCGTGGGACAGGATGCGCTGTGCCGCGGCCTCGCCCATGCGCACCGCCCCGTCCACGTGCTGGTACCCCTCGGCCGCGATGTCCGAGCAGGCGTAGTGGATGGGGCCGGTGGGCTGGTTCTGCAGGTGGCCCCAACGGTGCAGCCCGCCGAGGTCGTAGCTGGCGGCGTAGGCCCCGCGGGTCCACTCCTCGGCCGCCATGTCGGAGAGGTAGAAGGCCACCGGCTCCAGCGCCTGCGGGCCGAGGTACTCGGCCAGGGCCTGCAGGACCTCGGCCCGGCGCTCCTCGGCGGGCAGTGCCCAGATCCGGTCCGCGTGCAGGTCCGAGATGAACCCCACCAGGGTGCCGAAGGAGTCCTCGGTGTCCGGCTCGCCACCGGTCATGTTGGGGCCGACGTTGGTGTTGTCGTAGATCTCCGGGACCAGGCGGCCGCCGCCGAACCCGGTGCCGGAGAGGCCCTCGGCGCGCCAGAACGGCGTCTCGTAGACGGCGTGGACCTTGATGACCAGGCCCATGGACACGTGCTGATGGGCGATCTGCTGCTCCCGCGGCAGGGGCGGGGTGAACTGGATGCGCGAGTACAGGTTCGGCGGGACCGCCAGCACGGCGTTCTTCGCGCGGACCACGACGCGGTCGGAGGAGGCCACCACGTCCCCGGGGGCGCCGTTGTCCGGCACGCCCTCGCGCACGTCCGCCGCCACGCCGTTCAGCGGGTCCGCGGTCGCCGGGTCCGGGGTGGCCCACTGCAGCCCGCGGACGGGGGAGCCCAGGTACAGGTCCTCGCCGATCTCCTCGGCCATGGTCAGCGAGACGCTCTGCATGCCCCCGACCACGCGGCGGTCCAGGATGAAGTCCTCGTCCACCAGGTTGGAGAACGACCCCGCGGAGGCGGCCATGAGCGCGGCCTGCAGGGCGGAGAAGGCGTAGGAGGGCTTGGTCAGCATGCCGGAGGCAACGTAGAGGGAGACGTTGTCGATCGCCTCCTGGTCGTCCGAGTGCTGGGCGAGGAAGCCGCGGAAAGAGATGGCGTCGAGCTCGGCGGCACGCTCGGCCGCCCACGGCTCACGGGCGCCGACCTCCGCGGCGAGGTCGTCCATCAGCGCGACCAGCCGGTCGATCTCGGCCGCGGTGCTCTCCGGGACCGGCAGCCGGTCCCCCGTGAAGGTGTGGCGCGTGCCGTCCGGAGCCAGGTACACGGACGCCCCCTCGCGGTAGCGCGGGAACGTGTCCAGGCCCAGTTCCTCGACGAGCTCGAGCAGGCGGGTCTGGTCCGGGGAGATCCACTGGCCACCGATCTCGATGAAGTGGTCCCGGCCGGCGTCGTCCCGGACCCTGCCGTTCCACGTGCG
>DATBUG010000322.1:0-2299 GCA_036516315.1 Citricoccus sp. | reverse complement strand
TCGCTGCCGTTGACGGCCCTGCCCACGGACATCGACATCGCCCGGCACATCAACAACGGCATGTACTTCTCGCTGATGGACCTGGGCCGCTTCGACCTCATGGTCCGCTCGGGGGCCTGGGACCTGATGCGCCGCCGGAAGTGGACGCCGGTGGTGCAGGCCGAGCAGATCGCGTTCCGCAAGTCCATCACCCTGTGGCAGGGGTACTCGATCGAGACCCGGATCATCGGTCTGGACGACAAGTGCATCTGGCTCGAGCAGCGCTTCGTGGTGGACGGGGAGGTGTACGTCCGCGGCTACGTGGCCACCCGCTTCCTCGGCCCCGAGGGTCCGGTGACCAACGAGGAGGTCATCGCCGCGGTCCGCGAGGAGCTCGGTGAGCAGATCCCCGCGGACCTGGAGGTCCCGGAGTGGCTGCACGCATGGCGCGTCCACGTGGCGCTGCCCGGGGCCCGGAGGCCCGCGCCGCACCTGTGGTGAACCCCCGACGCCGGACGGCCCCTGTGGTGCCCGGCCCTGTGATGCCTGTCATGGCGATGGCACGATGAGGGCATGAACAACCGCCTGCTGGTCATCGGTGGCCTGGTGATCCTGTTCCTGATCCTCGTGGTCGCCTACCTCGTCGGGTTCTGGGGCTGGGTCGTGCTCGGCGTGATCGTCGTCCTGCTGCTCGTCCTGGCGGTGGCGGACCTGACCCAGCGACGGCACGCGATCCTGCGCAACTTCCCCGTCATCGGCCACGCCCGTTACCTGCTGGAGTCCATCCGCCCGGAGATCCAGCAGTACTTCATCGAACGGAACGTGGACGGCAAGCCCTTCGACCGGGACGCCCGCTCCCTGGTCTACTCCCGCGCCAAGGGGCAGGACGACCACAAAGCCTTCGGCACCGAGCGGGACACCAACCGCATCGGGTACGAGTACCTGCTGCACTCCACGGCCCCGGTGCCCACGCCGGAGCCGCTGCCGACGGTGCGGATCGGCGGGCCGGACTGCCGTCAGCCCTACGACATCTCGCTGCTGAACATCTCCTCGATGTCCTTCGGCTCCCTGTCCAAGAACGCGGTGCTGGCGATGAACAAGGGTGCCGGCATGGGCGGGTTCATCCACGAGACCGGCGAGGGTGGCCTGACCAAGTTCCACCGCGGCAACGGGGCGGACCTGTTCTGGGAGATCGGCTCGGGGTACTTCGGCTGCCGCACCGAGGACGGGCACTTCAACCCGGACCGCTTCGCCGAGAAGGCCCGGTTGCCGGAGGTCAAGGGCATCACCATCAAGCTCTCCCAGGGCGCCAAGCCGGGCCTGGGCGGGGTGCTGCCGGCGGCGAAGGTCACCCCCGAGATCGCCGAGGCCCGGGAGGTCCCGGTCGGCGTCGACTGCATCTCCCCGGCCTCGCACTCGGCCTTCCACACCCCGCGCCAGATGGTGCGGTTCATCGGCCGGCTCCGCGACCTCTCCGGCGGCAAGCCCGTGGGCATCAAACTCTGCGTCGGCTCCCGCACGGACGTGCTGGCCATGTGCAAGGCCATGTGGGCCGAGCGGATCGCCCCGGACTACATCATCGTGGACGGCTCCGAGGGCGGCACCGGGGCCGCCGCCCTCGAGTACCAGGACAACGTGGGCACGCCTCTGACCGAGGGGCTCATGCTGATGCACAACGCCCTGGTCGGTACCGGCTTGCGTCACCTGGTCAAGATCGGCGCGGCCGGGAAGATCACCTCCGGATCGGACATCGTCAAGCGGTTGATCCAGGGCGCCGACTTCACCATGAGCGCCCGGGCCATGATGATGGCCACCGGCTGTATCCAGGCGCAGAAGTGCCACACCAACCACTGCCCGGTGGGGGTGGCCACGCAGGACCCGCGGCTGGTCCGCGCCCTGGACGTGGAGGACAAGTCCCACCGCGTGCACAACTACCACAAGCTCACCGTGCGCGAGGCGGTGCAGATCATGGCCTCCATGGGGGTGACGAACCCGTCCCAGCTCAACACCCGGATGCTGCGCCGCCGGGTGGACCACCTGACCACCCGGTCCTACGCCTCGATCTACCACTGGCTGCAGGAGGACGAGCTGCTCACCGATCCGCCGCGCGGGTGGGCCGCCGACTGGGCCGAGGCGGACCCGGACCACTTCGGCGAGCACGCACCCCTGCCGGACACCGGCCCGTACTGGCGGGAACTGCCCGTGGAACCCTCCGAGCTCGCACCCCGGCGCGCCCCCGCTGCCGAGGCCCCGTCCGCAGAGGAGAGCGCGGACGAGGGCGGTGGGCACGGCGCGGCCGAGGGGACACCGCAACCGCGCA
>DATBUG010000321.1:0-3566 GCA_036516315.1 Citricoccus sp. | reverse complement strand
GTCGGCCGCGATCGCCACCGGCCCGGCGCGGCAGGCACTCCGGTCCGCCTGGCGGCGCTACGGCCGCCCGGTCGCGGAGGTCGTCTCCCCGCTGGGCTGGATCGTGCTCGCCCTGACGGCGTGCGGTTGGATCGGCGGCCTGGCGCTGGGCTGGGCCGAGGCCCTCGTCGCGGGCCTGGTGGGCGTGCTGCTGGTGCTGCTGGCCGTCGGTTTCATCCTGGGCCGTTCCTCGTACGCGGTCCGGCTGGACCTGGCCCGCTCGCGGGTCGCCGTCGGGGACCGCGCGGTGGGGGCGATCGAGGTGACCAACACCGCGGACCGCCCCCTGCTGCCGGCGGCGATGGAACTGCCGGTGGGACGGGCCACCGCCGTGTTCCAGCTGCCCCGGATGCGGCCCCAGGCCGTGCACGAGGACCTGTTCACGATCCCCACGCACCGGCGCGCGGTGATCGTCGTCGGCCCCGTCCGCTCCGTGCGTCAGGACCCGCTGGGCCTGCTGCGCCGCCAGCTGACCTGGACGGAGCCGCAGGACTTGTTCGTGCACCCGCGCACGGTCGCGCTGCAGGGGTCCTCCGCCGGATTCATCCGGGACCTGGAGGGATTGCCGACCAGGGACCTGTCCAGTGCCGACGTCTCCTTCCACGCGCTCCGCGACTACGTGCCCGGTGACGACCGCCGGCACATCCACTGGAAGACGGTGGCGCGCACCAACACGCTGATGGTCCGTCAGTTCGAAGAGACCCGGCGGGCGCACCTGGCCATCGCGCTGTCCACGAACACCGCGGAGTACGCGACCGAGAACGACTTCGAACTGGCGGTCTCCGTGGCCGCGTCCATCGGCCTGGAGGCCTTCCGGGAACAGCGCAACCTGTCCATCCGCACCCACGCCGGGCCGGTCCACACCCAGACCGGACGCACCATGCTCGACGACATGACGCGGATCGAGGGACGGCCGTTGCGCGCCGGCAGTCTCGAGGTGGCCCGGGAGACCGCGGACGAGGTGCCCAACGCCTCGGTGTTCTTCCTCGTCACCGGCAACCAGCCCAGTCCCGGTGACCTGCGGCGGGCGACCACGGTGGTGCCCCCGGGCGTCCGGGCCTTCGCCATCCGGTGCGCCCACGGGCTCGAGACCGGCAGGGCGACGATCGGGGACCTCACGGTCCTGTCCCTCGGGGACCTCCAGGACCTGGGGCTGGCCCTGCGGAAGGCGGCCGCCTGATGGCGCGGTTCCGCTGGCGGCCCCGCCGCCCCGCCGCCGTGTCCCCGGAGCGAGGCCTGCGCCAGCCGTGGGCGCAGGTCGGGGCGGACGCCGCGGTCCTGACCGTGCTGCTGGCCCTGGGCCTGCTGGGCTTCCACGACACCTTCGCCGGGGACCCGCGCTACCTGGTGGCCGGGCTCGGGGGCATCGTCCTCGGCCTCGGCCTGGCGTTGCTGGGTGCGCACCGCCGGTGGGGTGCCTGGCGCACGGTCGGGGCCGTGGCCCTGGTCTACCTGGTGGCCGGGTTCGTGCTGGCCACGCCGGCGGAGTCGACGGCCGGGTTCCTGCCCAGCGTCGATGCGCTGCTCGTCCTGCTCACCGCCCCCGTCACCACCTGGAAGGACATCCTGACCGTGGCGGCGCCGGTGGGCGTGAACGGCGGGATGCTGGTGGCCCCCTACCTGTCCGGCCTGGTGACCGCGGTGGTCGCCGGCGTGCTGGCCTGGAGGGTACGCACCCCGTACTGGACGGTGCTGCCCGTGCTGGCAATGACCGCCGTCGGGATCCTCTTCGGCACCAAGGACGCGCCCATGGCGCTGGCGCGCGGCATGGTGCTGGTGATGGCCCTCGTCTCCTGGCTGGCCTGGCGCCACCACCGGATGCGTGTGCACGGCACCCGTGCCACCGCTGACACCACCACGGTCACCGGCCCAGGCTCGGCCCGCCGGTTGCTGTGGCGCCGCCTCGGCCTGGGCGCGGCCGTGCTGGCGGTGACCGGAGTGCTCACCGCCGCCGTCTCGCCCCTGCTGCTGCAGGACCAGGACCGCAAGGTCCTGCGCGACGTCGTCGAGCCGCCCATCGAGCTCTTCGACTACCCGAGTCCGCTGATGAAGTTCCGCCAGTACGTCAAGGACGAGCACGAGGAGGTGCTCTTCACGGTGGAGGGCCTGCCGGAGGGCCAGCGCGTCCGGTTGGCCGCGATGGACGCCTACGACGGCATGGTCTACACCGTGAACCCCCAGGCCGGAGGCAACTTCTCCCCGGTGGGGGACGCCTCCCGGCTCTCCGGCTCCGAGGCGCGTGAGCTGCCGCACCGCCGGGACGGGACCCTGGACATCACGATCGAGGGGTACGAGGGCGCCTGGTTGCCCGGGGGCGGCAAGCTGCGCGGCGTGGCCCTGTCCGGGCCTCGCGCCTCTGAACTGTCCCGCTCGCTCTACTACAACGACGACCACGAGACGGCCCTGTCCGCCCTCGGGCTGCGGACCGGGGACTCCTACACGGCCGAGGTCGTCTACCCGGTGCAGGTTGACCCGGCGGACCTGGAGGAGCGGGACTTTGGGACCGTCATCATGCCGGAGCTGTCCGGGGTGCCGCAGATCGTGCCGGAGAAGGCCGCGGAGCTCACGGGCAACCAGGACACCGCCGTGGGCATCGCCGGCGGGCTGGCCTCCACGCTCCACGAGTCCGGGGCCTTCTCCAACGGCCGCGAGGGCGAGGTCACCTCGCTGTCCGGCCACTACGCCGGGCGGATCACGCAGTTGCTGGACGCCGAGCAGTGGATCGGCGACGACGAGCAGTACGCCGTGGCGATGGCGTTGATGGCGCGGTCCCTGGACGTGCCGGCCCGCGTGGTCATGGGCTTCTACCCGGAGGAGTACCCCGAGGGCGGGGGACCGGTCCAGATCAAGGGCAAGGACGTCCACGCCTGGGTCGAGGTGAACTTCGAGGACGTGGGCTGGGTGGCCATGGACCCCACCCCGGACCAGGACAACATCCCCACCCCGCCGCAGCAGGAACCGCAGTCCACGCCGAAGCCGCAGGTGCTCCAGCCTCCGCCCCCTCCCCAGGAACAGGCCGACCTGCCCCCGGACACCGCGCCGGAACCCCAGGACGCCGAGCAGGAGGACCGGTCCTGGTGGGACCGCTGGGGACACGTGGTGATGATCGTGCTCTACAGCCTGCTGCCGCTGGTGATCTTCATGATCCCGCTGCTGGTCATCGCCCTGCTGAAGGTGCGGCGGCGCACGCGGCGACGCCAGGCCGGCACCCGCGCCGGACAGGTCTCCGGCGGCTGGGCCGAGCTGCTGAGCGTGGCCACGGACCTGGGGTCGGAGCCACGGCACGCCGGGACGCGGCGGGAGCACGCGACCGCCCTGGCCTCGGCGTTCCCCGCAGCGGCGACCGGGACCACCGTGCTGGCCCGGCGGGCGGACCAGGCGGTGTTCGGCCCCGGAGAGCCCACCGAGGCCCAGGTGGCCGACTACTGGGAACGGGTGGAGGAGAACATCGCCGGGATCCGGGGGACCGTGACCGGCTGGCGGTGGTTGCGCGCCCGGTTCTCCCCCCGGTCCCTCGTCCTCGAGGC
>DATBUG010000320.1:0-5483 GCA_036516315.1 Citricoccus sp. | reverse complement strand
GCACGATCCGGGTCGACTACGCCTGCACGGTGACCGGGACCGAGGCCGCGCCCGTCGGCGAGGAGGCGGACCTGATCCGCTACGTGCGGCCCTCCCGCTACGCCGAGTCGGACAAGCTCTTCCCGCTGGCGGCCAGCCTGTTCAGCGGATCGCACGGGGTGGACCTGTTGCACGGGGTGGAGCGCTGGGTCAACGCCAACATCCGTTACGTTCCCGGTTTCTCCCGCGGCACCGACGGGGCCGTGGACGCCTTCCTGTCCCGCCAGGGCGTCTGCCGGGACTTCGCGCACCTCGTGGTGGCCCTGCTGCGCGCCCGCAACGTGCCCGCCCGCGTGGTGGCCGCCTACGCGCCGGGTCTGGACCCCATGGACTTCCACGCCGTCGCCGAGGCCTGGATGGACGGCCGGTGGCACCTGCTGGACGCCACGCGCCTGTCCGAGACCGGCTCCTTGGTGCGCATCTCCACGGGCGCGGACTCCTCGGACACGGCCTTCCTGTCCACCGTGCGCGGCGGACTGTTCCTGGACCGGATCAGCGTCGACGCGGAGCTCGCCGGCGACCGGGCGGCCTAGGCCCGCGCCGGCTCCGCGATGGCGGCATCCCGGTCCGCCCGGCGGCGCCGGCGCTCGATCCCGCCCTCCACGAGCCGGTAGAGCAAGGGCACCAACAGCAGGGTCAGCAGGGTGGAGGACACGAGCCCGCCGATGACCACCACGGCCAGCGGCTGGGAGATGAACCCGCCGTGGCCGGTGATGCCCAGTGCCATCGGCACCAGGGCCAGGATCGTGGCCAGCGCCGTCATGACGATCGGACGCAGCCGGTTCAACGCGCCCTGTTCGAGGGCCGTCTGGAGCGTGTACCCGGGCTGGCGCCGGTACTGGTTGATGAGGTCGATGAGCACGATCGCGTTCGTCACCACAATGCCGACCAGCATCAGCATCCCGATCAGCGCCGGCAGGCCCAGCGAGGTCCCGGTGGCCAGCAGCAGCGCGATGGCCCCGGTGGCGGCGAAGGGGATCGACACCAGCAGGATCAGCGGCTGGAGGAGGGACTTGAAGGTCGCGACCATGATCACGTACACGATCGCCACCGCGGCCAGCAGGGCCAGGTACAGGTCCTGGAAGGTCTCCGCCTGCTGGGTCGCGGCCCCACCCAGCTCGGCCGAGGTCCCCTCGGGCAGGGACAGCGACCGGAGTGCCTCCTCGACCGCCGTGGAGACGGCGCCAAGGTCCTCGTCGTCGGGGGTCACCGCGATCACGGCCACCCGGTCCCCGTCGGAGGAGGACACGGAGGACAGCACGTCCTGTTCCGAGACCTCGGCCAGCGCGGCGAGCTCCACGGGGCCGTCCGCGGTGAGCACCTCGACCCGGCGCAGCTGGTCCAGGGAGGTGATCTGCTCCGGCTCGCCGATCCGCACGGGGTAGTCCGTGTACCCCAGCCGCACGCTCCCGGAGGGGACCGGGTTGAGGGCGGCGGCCGCCTGGGCGGCGACCTCCTCCTCGGTCAGCCCGGCCCGGGCGGCGGCCGCCCGGTCCACGTCGACCTGGAAGGTCGGCCGGGCGGCGGCCAGGTTCGAGGACACCTCCCGGGCGCCCTCGAGCCCGGAGAGGGCCTGGACCACCTGGTCGTCCGCCTCGGCCAGCAACTCCGGCGTGGGCGCGGAGACGGTGACCTCGACGTCGGTGGAGGTCCCGAAGCCTCCGGAAGCGGCCACGGTGACGCGTCCGGCGCGCTCGAGCCCGGCCAGCCGGCTGCGGGCCTCGTCCTGGATGCCCTCCTGGTCGGCCTCGGTGTCGGTGAGCACGGTGAACTGGGCCTCGTCCGACCCACCGGTCAGGCCGGGGACAAAGCCGGCGGAACCGGCGGTCCACTGCACGTCCAGGACGCCGTCGAGGTCCACCAGCACCTCCTCCACCTGGGCCGCGGCGGCCGTGGTCGCCTCGAGGGACGTGCCCGGTTGCTGGGTGGCCGTCACGGTGAAGGTGTTCTGTCCGGTGTTGCCCAGCAGGTTGGTGGGCACCAGCGGCACCATGGCCACGGTGCCGGCGAGCAGCACGAGGGCCGCAGTCAGGGTGATGACCGGGTGCCGCTGGGTGGTGCGCAGCGTCGGCAGGTACAGGCGCTGCAGCGGGGAGCGGGCGGTGACCGCCGGGGCCTCGGGCCCCTGCGTGCCGGGCTGCTGGACGGGCACGGGGGCGGTGTCCGTGGAGTGGCGTCCGGTGGCCGCGGCGGACGCGCGCCGCCCGCGACGGGGCCGGCCCAGGAACCACCAGGACAGGACGGGGACGATGGTCAGGGCCACCAACAGGGAGGCCAGCAGGGCGATCGTCATCGTGATCGCGAAGGGGCGGAACAGCTCGCCGGCGACTCCGCCCACCAGGGCGATCGGGGCGAACACCGCCACCGTGGTCAGGGTCGAGGCGGTGATGGCGGTGGCCACCTCGCCGGTGCCGCGCAGGATGGCGGTGCGCTTGTCCCGGCCGTCGGCCAGGTGACGCTTGATGTTCTCCACCACCACGATCGAGTCGTCCACGACCCGGCCGATCGAGATGGTCAGCGCCCCGAGGGTCAGCATGTTGAGGGAGTAGTCCGAGACCCGCATGCCGATGAAGGTCACCACCAGGGACAGCGGGATGGAGATCGCCGTGACCAGCGTCGAGCGGACCGAGGCGAGGAAGACCAGGATCACCAGGACGGCGAAGCCGAGGCCCAGCAGCCCCTCGACTGCGAGCGTGTCGATCGACTGCTCGATGAACGGGGCCTGGTCGAACACCACCGTGATCGTGGCGCCGCCGCCGAGCAGGGACTGCAGCTGCGGGATCAGCGCACGGACCTCATGGGACAGGGTTACGGTGTCCGCGTCCGGGGTCTTGGTCACGGACAGCCCGAGCGTGTCCACCCCGTTCGTTCGGGTCACCGAGGTCGGGGCGTCGTCGCGCAGGGCGACCTCGGCCACCTGTCCCAGGCGCACGGGCTCGGCGGCCGCGCCGGATCCCTCGGGAGTGGACGGGCCCCCGGGACCGGACGGGCCCTCGGGGCCGGACGAGCCACCGGGAAGAGCCTGTCCGGCCGGTGTGGGGGACGGAGCGGACGGTTGCCGACCGGCGCCGTCACCGGAGGGGACCAGCACGACGTCGCGGACGTCGTCGAGCGAGTCGACCGGGGCGCCGGCCTGGACCGGCAGGGTCAGGGTGTCCTCGGTCACCTCGCCGATGGGGAAGAGCCCGGCGTTCTCCTCCAGCGCCGTGACGATGTCCCCGGAGTTCAGCCCGGCGCCGGCCAGCGCCTCCTGGTCCGGCACGACGGCGATGTGCTGGTCCGTGCCGCCGGTCACCGCCGCGCTGCGCACCCCCTCGACCTTCTGCAGCCGGGGGGTGACGAGGCGCTCGACCTCGGCGCGCAGCTCGTTCAGGCCGGCCTGCCCGTCCTCGGAGCCCACGGCCATGAAGACCACGGGGAAGTCGGCGACCGAGCCGGCGAAGGAACTCGTCTCGGTCCCCTCCGGCAGCTGCTCGGACGCGTTGGCCACCGCCCGGTCGACCTGCGCCCGGGCCCGGTTGAGGTCGGTGCCGTACTCGAAGCGCAGGGCGATGGTGTTCAGTCCCGTGGTGGACGTCGAGGAGGAGGACTCCAGGTCCTCGACCGCCTGCAGCGCCGTCTCCAGCGGCTGGCCCACCTGCCGGTCCACGACCTCGGGCGCCGCGCCCTGCATCGACGTGGTCACCGAGACGACGGGCAGCTCGAGCGAGGGGATGAGCTCCTGCTTGAGCTGGCCCGCCGTGAGCACGCCGAACACGGCGGTCAGGACGGTGACGAGGGCGATCAGGGCACGGTTGCCCAGGGAAAAGCGTGCCAGGGCACCCATCGGCTGCGGGGCGGGGTGGCGGCCGTCAGGCCAGCTTGAGGGCGGCGCTGGTGGCCTGCTCCACCTCGGTCATCAGGGCCCGGTCCTCGTTGAGCTTGCGGCCCAGGGACGGGATCATCTCCTGCAGCTTCGGCGTCCAGGCGTCCATCCGGGCCGGGAAGCACGTCTGCAGCAGGTTGATCATGATCGAGGCCGCCGTGGAGGCGCCCGGGGAGGCCCCGAGCAGGGCGCCGATCGTGCCGTCGGCCCCGGTGACGACCTCCGTGCCGAACTGCAGCACGCCGCCCTTCTTCGGGTCCTTCTTCATCACCTGCACGCGCTGGCCGGCGGTGATCAGCTCCCAGTCACTGCCCTCGGCCAGCGGGTAGAAGTCCCGCAGGGCGTCCACCTTCTTCTCCCGGCTCTTGGTGACCTCGGTGATGAGGTACTTCACCAGCCCGAGGTTGTCCTTGGCCACGTTGAGCATGGGCAGCAGGTTGTGCGGGCGCACGGACAGCGGCAGGTCCAGGTACGAGCCGGACTTCAGGAAGTTGGAGGAGAACCCGCCGTAGGGGCCGAACAGCAGCGAGCGGCGGCCGTCCACGAAGCGGGTGTCCAGGTGCGGCACGGACATCGGCGGCGCGCCCACGGAGGCCTGGCCGTAGACCTTGGCCATGTGCTGGTTCACCACGGACTCGTCGGTGCACTTGAGGAACTTTCCGGAGACCGGGAAGCCGCCGAAGCCCTTGGCCTCGGGGATGCCCGCGGACTGCAGCAGGTGCAGCGCCCCGCCGCCGGCGCCGAGGAACAGGAACCGGGCCCGGGCGGTGAAGCTCTCCCCGGCGGCCTTGTTCTTGACCTTGACATCCCAGCGGCCGTCGGTCCCGCGGTCCACCGCGGTGACCTTGTGGCCGAAGCGCACGTCCACCCCGGAGTTGGCGAGGTTGGTGGTCAGCTGGCGGGTCAGCGAGCCGAAGTCCACGTCCGTGCCGTTGGTCTGGCGGGAGGCCGCCAGGCGCTGGCCGTCCTCACGGCCCTCGATCAGCAGCGGGGCCCAGTCGTGGATGACGGAGGGGTCCTCGCTGTACTCCATGGTCTCGAACAGCGGCTGGGCGCTGAGCGCGGCGTGGCGTGCCTTCAGGTAGTTCGCGTGGTCCTCGCCCCACACGAAGCTCATGTGCGGCAGGGGGTTGATGAAGGTCTTCGGGTCGCCCAGCTTGCCCTCGTTGACGAGGTGGGACCAGAACTGGCGCGAGACCTGGAACTGTTCGTTGATGCCGATGGCCTTGGTCGGGTCCACGGTCCCGTCCGGACCCATCGGCGAGTAGTTGAGTTCGCACAGGGCGGCATGGCCGGTGCCGGCGTTGTTCCACGGGTCGGAGGACTCGAGCCCGGCCTGGTTGAGGTTCTCGTACAGGGCGATGGACCAGTCGGGCTGGAGCTGCTGGAGGAACGTGCCCAGCGTGGCGCTCATGATGCCACCTCCCACCAGGACGACGTCGTAGGTGTCGGGGGCAGTCTGCTGGCTCACGTGAATTCTCCCGGGGTTTCGGTCAGTGGTCTGCCCCCGACTTTACTACTGGGTTGGGATCGCTCCGTCCACGGGGACGATCTGGTCGAATCGTTCGTCCAGGACGGG
>DATBUG010000319.1:0-1553 GCA_036516315.1 Citricoccus sp. | reverse complement strand
AGCCCGGGGGCCCTCGTCCCGGCCCTCCCACCAGCGCAGGAAGACCATGAATCACTCGCGGACCTCCGGACGGTTCTCCGTCCTGGGCATCATCGCCTTCGTGCTGCTCGCGGCCCTTCTGCTGACCCTGGCCGTCCTCAGTGCGGTCAAGGGCGTGCGCACGGCCCAGTCCTACGCCGACGTGGTGCGGGTGCTGGACGGGCAGACGTTCGTGGTGAACATGGACGGCAGCGAGCAGACCGTGAGCCTGGCGGGGGTGCTCGCCCCCGTGGCGGCGCCGGAGGGCCAGCCGGAGACGCTGGACCACTGCCTGGCGGAGGAGTCGGCCGAGAACCTGTCCGGCATGCTCGAACCGGGGGACTCCGTGCAGCTGCAGTTCGCCGAGGGCGCCACGGGCCCTGACGGCAGCCGGGTGGCCCTGGCCCGCCACGGCGGTCAGGTGGTCAACCTCGCGCAGGTCGAGGCAGGCCTGGCCGTCCCCGCCGCCGAGCAGCCGATGGACCACCTCGCGACCGACCTCGAGGACGCCCGGGAGACCGCCCGCGAGGAGGAGTCCGGCCTGTACTCGCCGGGTCGCCCCTGCACGCTGCCCGGCCGGGTGGCCCCGGTGGTCGACGTGCTGCGGGAACTGCCCGAGGGCGGGCCGGCCACCTCGGCCGAGGCGGACGCACAGATCGAGGCGGTCCAGGCCGCCGTGGAGCAGGGCGTCACGGCGGAGAAGGTGTTCGCCACGATCGACCCGGAGGGCTCCACACTGGCCTCGCTGGCCTGGGGTGAGGACGCGCCCCGGTTGCACGACCGCTTGGAGGGCGCGCTGAGCGAGGCCCGGGCGGAGCTGACCTCCCTGCAGACCCGGCGCAAGGTCCTGCTGACCCGGGAACGGGAGGAGGCAGCGCGCCAGCGCGAGGAGGCACGGCAGGCCGAACTCGCCCGTCAGCGCGAGGCGGCCCGCCAGGCGGAGATCGCCCGGCAGGAGGCCGCACGCCAGGAGGCGGCGCGGCAGCAGGCGGAGCGCGAGGCCGCGGAGCGGCAGGCCCAGGAGGAGGCCCGGCGCCGGGAGGCCGAGGAGAGCAGCACGCCGACGCCCACTCCCTCCTCGACCCCGTCGCCGTCCACGTCCAGCGCCAGTCCCTCCAGCAAGAGTCCGTCACCGTCCTCGTCCCGGCCCTCCTCGTCCCGGCCGTCGGACGAGGACGCCGATGAGGACGATGACTGACCGGATCCCGTCCCGGACCGGTGGCCCCGCATGAGCATCACCCCGCCGGAGTTCGGACGCGGAGCCACGGAGCCGAGCGCGGCCGGGTCCGGCCCGGCGCCGCGGGCCCACGGCTTCCCGTCCCCGGCCCGGGACTACCTGAACGGCGGCATCGACCTGAACCGCGAGCTGGTCCGGGACCGCACGTCCACCTTCCTGTTGCGCGTGGCCGGCCAGGCCATGGCAGCCTCGGGGATCCACGACGGTGACGAGCTGGTGGTGGACCGTGCCGCGACCCCGCGGGACGGGTCCGTGGTGGTGGCCGTGCTGGACGGCGAGCTCGTGGTCCGGCGGCTGC
>DATBUG010000318.1:0-8535 GCA_036516315.1 Citricoccus sp. | reverse complement strand
GCACCGGCCCGGAGGCCGGCCCGCGCCCGGAGCCGCTGACCGGGGACGCCCCGGCCCGCCCCGGACGTCCCGTGCTGCGCCTGCTGCGCGACCCCGGCGAACGCTAGGCGGGGACGGGGCCGCGGACTGTTCTAGGCTGGGGACCATGACTGAGATGCCTGCCGACAGTGCCCCCAGCCCCGCCACCGATCCGGGTTACGCCAACCGCGTCACCGTGCCCGGGGCCACCTTCGACTTCGCCGTCCGCGACCTGTCCCTGGCCGAGGCCGGCCGGCATCAGATCCGCCTCGCCGAGCACGAGATGCCCGGCCTGATGGCCCTGCGCGAGGAGTTCGGCGAGTCGCAGCCGCTCAAGGGGGCCCGGATCGCCGGCTCGCTGCACATGACGGTCCAGACCGCCGTGCTGATCGAGACGCTCACCGCCCTCGGCGCCGAGGTGCGCTGGGCCTCGTGCAACATCTTCTCCACCCAGGACGAGGCGGCCGCCGCCGTCGTCGTCGGCCGTGGCACCCCCGAGGAGCCGGCCGGGGTGCCCGTCTTCGCCTGGAAGAACGAGTCCCTGACGGACTACTGGTGGACCGCGTCCCAGATCCTGGTCTGGCCGGGTGCGGACCAGGACCCGGCGCTGGGGCCCAACATGATCCTGGACGACGGTGGGGACGCCACCCTGCTGGTGCACAAGGGCGTGGAGTTCGAGGCCGCCGGGGCCGTGCCGAGCCCGACGACGGAGGACCCCGAGGAGTACCAGGTCATCCTGGAGACCCTGCGCGCCTCCCTGCACGAGGCCCCGCAGCGCTTCACCCGGATCGCCGAGGGCATCCGGGGGGTCACCGAGGAGACCACCACCGGGGTGCACCGTCTCTACCAGCTGGCCGCGTCCGGGCAGCTGTTGTTCCCGGCGATCAACGTCAACGACGCCGTGACCAAGTCGAAGTTCGACAACAAGTACGGCATCCGCCACTCCCTGCCGGACGGCATCATGCGCGCCACCGACGTGCTGATCGGGGGTAAGACCGCCGTGGTCTGCGGCTATGGGGACGTCGGCAAGGGGGCCGCCGAGGCCTTCCGCGGACAGGGTGCGCGGGTCGTCATCACCGAGGTGGACCCGATCAACGCCCTGCAGGCCGCGATGGACGGCTACCAGGTGGTGCGCCTGGACGAGGTCATCTCCACAGGCGACTTCTTCATCACCACCACCGGTGGCAAGGACATCATCATGGCCGAGGACATGCTGCGGATGAAGGACAAGGCGATCGTCGGCAACGTGGGCCACTTCGACAACGAACTGGACATGGCCGGGCTGGGGCGGGTCCCGGGCGTGGTCAAGACGGAGATCAAGCCCCAGGTCCACGAGTGGACCTTCGATGCCGGCCAGGACACCGAGCGTTCGATCATCGTGCTCTCCGAGGGGCGCCTGCTCAACCTCGGCAACGCCACGGGCCACCCCTCCTTCGTCATGAGCGCGTCCTTCACGAACCAGGTGATGGCGCAGATGGAGCTGTTCGCCCGGCACGGCTCGATCACCGGCGAGGAGTACGGCAAGAACGTCTACGTCCTGCCCAAGGTCCTGGACGAGAAGGTCGCGCGGCTGCACCTGGACGCCCTGGGAGCGCACCTGACCGAGCTGTCCAAGGACCAGGCCGAGTACCTCGGCGTGGACGTGGCCGGTCCGTACAAGCCGGACCACTACCGGTACTGACGGCCCGCGGCGTCCCGCGCGGGACGCTCAGGCGTACGGCAGGGTCCGGAGCCGGCGGGCGGCGGTCTCGGCCGCCTGCCGGCGCCTGAGCAACTGGGCGTAGTCCCGGTTGCGGCGCTCGGCCATCACGGCCAGCAGGAACTCCTCCAGGTCCGCCCCGGGCGGGGGCCCGGGGACCACGAAGGGCGCCAGCTCGGCCGCGAGACGCTGCGCGGTCCGGACCCGGGTGGCCGGGGGAGTCCTGGGGGCATGGCGCAGGAACTGCGTCACGGACGCGGCCAGCGCGTCCGGGATGCGCCCGACGTCCGCCACCGCCGCCCAGCCGGTCATGCCCTCCGGTACCGCGGGCAACGGCTCGGGCACCTTCGGCTGCCGGGCGATGACCACGCGCGTGCCGGCCACCATGTCCGCCAGGCGCTTGCCGCGGTCATTGAACAGCGCGGCCAGCACGGCCACCGAGCCGAGGGTCATCCACAGCTCGAACACGCCCAGCAGGACCCGGACGAGCACGTGGCGCAGGCGGACGGCGCCGCCGTCGTCCCGGACCACCCGCAGGCCGAAGGCCAGCTTGCCGGGGGAGCGGCCGCGGCCGGCGCCCTCCCAGGCCAGCGGTGCCCCGACGACGGCGGCCACCACCAGGGCGAGGACGGTCGCCTGGGCAGCCGCCGGGTCCAGCTCCTCGAGCACCGTCGCCCCGGCCACCCAGGCGACCAGGGAGAGCAGCACCGCGATGGCCGCGCCGTCCAGCAGCGCGGCACCGGCGCGGAGCACGAAGGACGCCGGGCGCAGCTGGAGCAGGACGGCCTCGCCGGTCACCACCGTGCTCGTCATCCGGTCTCCTCCGTCCCCTCCGTGTCTTGGCACCGAGGCCCAGCGTAACCGCCGGTACGCTGGGGGCCGTGGACCTGGACGCCTATGCCGCCGTACATCGCCCCTCGTGGGAGCGGCTCGACGCGCTGTCCAGGGTGCGCCGCCCGGACGCCGGTCAGGCCGACGAACTGCTCGAGCTCTACGGCCGGGCCTCCGCGCACCTGTCCGTGGTGCAGGCGCACGACCCGGACGGCCCCCAGGCCGCGGGGCTGTCCATGGTGCTGGCCCGGGCGCGCAACCGGATCACCGGTGCACCATCTAATGCCGCAGCCGGGCTCTCCCGGTTCTTCGTGGAACAGCTGCCAGCGGCGTTCTACCGGATCCGCTGGCTGACCGTCCTGCTCGGGGCGCTGTTCTGCCTGGTGGCCCTCGGGTTCGGGGCCTGGGTCACCCAGGACCCCCAGGTACTGGCCTCGCTCGGCAGCGAGGAGGAGATGCGCCAGTACGCCGAGGAGCGGTTCACCGGCTACTACTCCGAGAACCCGGCAGCGTCCTTCGCCGGGCAGGTCTGGACCAACAACGCGTGGATCGCGGCACAGGAGGTCGCGTTCGGCGTCACCGGCTTCTTCGTGCCCTACGTGCTCTTCGTCAACGCCCAGGGCGTGGGCATCTCCGGCGGAGTGATGGCCGCCCACGGGGAGCTGGACACCTTCTTCCTCTACATCCTGCCGCACGGCTTCATGGAGCTGACGGCCATCTTCATCGCCGGGGCAGCGGGCCTGCGGATCTTCTGGTCCTGGGTGTCCCCAGGACAACGCACGCGGCTGGACGCGCTGGCCGCGGAGGGGCGGGCCCTGATGACCGTGGCAGCCGGCCTCGTGCTGGTGCTGGCCGTCTCGGGTGTGGTGGAGGGCTTCGTGACCCCCTCGCCGCTGCCGGACTGGCTGCGGCTGGGCATCGGTGCGGCGGTGTTGGCCGCGTACTGGGTCTACACCCTCGTGCTCGGGCGCCGGGCCGCGCGGGCCGGCGCCACCGGGGACCTGGAGGCCCACGACGCCGGCGCGCGTCACCTGACGGCCTGACCGTCCGCGCGTGCTTCCCGGGACGTCGTCCGCGCCCGGGTGCAGGGGGTGCCGGGAAGAAGGACGAGGACATGCGGGTATTGGAGGGGGGGAGTCCGGCATGTCCTCGTCCTGCAACGACGCTAGACCAGCCCGGGGCGCCACGGCAGCCGAAGCGGCACCCGAGCGGTACCTGGATCGGGGGCGACGCCACCGGGTCCGGCACTCGCCCACGCGGTGGCCACGGCACCGGACCACGGCATCGGACCACGCCCGTGGACCACGCTCTGTCACCATGGCCCGGGCCGTGCCCGAGGCCGTGCCACCGACGTGTGCCCAGGCCGTGCCCTGTCCCGACGGTGCGCCCCCGACGGCGCGGGGCGTGACCCCACTAGGCTCGGTGCCGAGACAGCGGACACCGGCAACGAGCGGGAGGCAGCACCATGGCACGCAGGAGCCCAGGGGAGGGCGGCCGGGAGGACGGCCGGCAGGACCTCGACGGCTGGGGCGGATCACACGGCGAGGACGTGGAGCCCCCGCAGTTCGAGAGCGGCCTGGACTACTCCGCCTACCTGGAGGAGGACGCCGGGATGGACGACGCCGGTGCCTCCGTCCGGGCGGGTCAGGACACCACGGTGCTGCCCTCCGCCACCGGCTCCACCGCCGGACCCACCGCGGGGTCCGAGACGCCTCGCGCATCGGCCGGACGCGATGCCGAGCACACCACCGACGAACTGCCGGCCTCGGCCGGACGCCGTGACGAGACGGAGGTCCTTGCCGGCCCCGGCCGCCCGGGAGCGCCGGCCGTCGCGCCGGCGGGCAGCGCGGACGGCACCCAGCCGACCCAGTCGATCGACCGGAGCGAGCTCGAGCGGTTGAACGCCGCGGACGCGGCGGACGCCGTCGGCGATACCGCGGACCGGCCGGCACGCTCCGAGGCCGTCACCGCCAGCGCCCGGCCCACCCCGCAGCCGGCCGCCTCCTGGAGCACCGGGCCCGGCACCACGCCGGCACCCGTGGCCGGGGACTACCGGGGGTTCGCCAGCGGCACCGGGGCCGTCGACCCGGAGGAGAACCGGCGCGAAATGCGCGATGCCGAGGCCCGGGCGGCCGCCCGGGACGAGGCCCTGAAGGGCTCGCCGACCGGCCCGCGGGTGATGCAGGTGCTGCTGGCCCTGTTCTTCCCCGTGGTGGTGCTGGCCGCCGCCGTCCGGCTGGTGGCCTCCCCGGTGTTCCTGTGGATCGAGTACCACCGGCCGGGTTTCCCGGCGGACCAGTACGGCTTCGGCACCGAGGACCGGCTCACCTACGGCTCGGCCGGGATGGACTATCTCTTCAACGCCGCCCCGCAGCGGTACCTCGGCGACCTCCAGCACCAGGGCTCCGCGTTGTTCACGGACGGCGAGGTCGCCCACATGGCGGACGTCAAGCTCGTCATGCTGGTCACGATGGCCGTCGGCCTCGTGCTGGGACTGCTGTGCGTCATCTTCATGATCGCGCTGTCCCGGACGGCCAAGGGCGGGATCCGGCGGGCCCTGTTCGCCGGCTCGCTGTGGATGCTGCTGGTGCTGATCGCGCTGGGCGTGCTGGCGGTGCTGGGCTGGGAGCAGTTCTTCGCGGCGTTCCACGGGCTGTTCTTCGCCGACGGCACGTGGACGTTCCTGGCCAGCGACGCGCTGATCCGGCTCTACCCCGCCCAGTTCTGGGTGGACGCGGGCCTGGCCGTGGGCGTGCTCGTGCTGGTGACCCTCATCGTCACCCTCGTGCTCACCTGGCCCACCCGCCGGCGCCGGTACGACGCCCGGCTCGCCCAGGAGGACCTCATCCGCCGGCGCAACGACTGGGCGGACGCGGCCTGAGCGGTCAGTCCGCGCGGTAGAGCTCCTCGATGGCCGCGGCGTAGTCGGCCATCACGACCTTGCGCTGCAGCTTCATCGAGGGGGTCAGGTGGCCGGACTCCTCGGTGAGCTCGGCGTCCAGGATCAGGAACCGGCGCACCGACTCGGCACGGGAGACGTGCTCGTTGGCCGCGTCCACGACCTTCTGCACCTCCGCCCGGACGCCGGGATGGTCCCGGGCCTCGCCCAGGGTCATCCCCTCCAGGCCCTGTTCCCGCGCCCACTGGGACAACCCGTCCTGGTCCAGGGCCACGAGCGCGCCCACGTAGGGGCGGCCGTCGCCGACGACCACCACCTGTGAGACGATTCCGGAGGACCGGATGGCCTCCTCCATCGGGGTCGGGTAGACGTTCTTGCCCCCGGCGGTGACGATGATCTCCTTCTTGCGGCCGGTGACGTAGAGGAACCCGTCCTCGTCCAGGTGCCCGATGTCCCCGGTCCGGAAGAACCCGTCCTCGTCGAACGCCGCCGCGGTCTCCCGGGGCAGCCCGTGGTAGCCGTCGAACACGATGGAGCCCTTGATGAGGATCTCCTGGTCCTCGGCGATCCGGACCGTGGTCCCGGGCACGGGCAGTCCCACGGACCCCACCCGCGTGGCACCGGGCACGTTCAGGGTGGCCGGCGCCGTCGTCTCGGTCAGGCCGTAGCCCTCCTGCATGCCCAGCCCGGCGCCACGGAAGAAGTGGGCCAACTCGGGGTTCAGCGCGCTGGCCCCGGAGACGGCGTACCGGGCCGATCCCCCCAGGATGGCCCGGATCTTCGGGTAGACGAGCCGGTCGAAGAGGGCGTGGCGCGCCCGCAACAGCATCCCCGGCCCCGGGCCCTCGCCCCGGCCGGCGGTGTCCACCGCCGTGGAGTACTCGATGGCGGTGGCCCGCGCGGCGGCGAAGACCTTAGCGGCGCCACCCTCACGGGCCTTCGCCGAGGCGCCCGCGTCCAGCTTCTCGAACACGCGCGGCACCGCCAGCAGCCACGTGGGACGGAACGAGGCCAGGTCCGCGGTCAGGGTCTTCAGGTCCGAGGCGTGGGCGATCTGGATGCCACCCACCAGGCAGTCGTACTGCACCGCATGGGCCAGCACGTGGGCCAGCGGCAGGAACATCAGGGTCCGCTGCTCCGGGCCGCCGACGATCCCCGCCGCGAAGGGCAGCAGGTTCACCGCCCCGCGGGCGAAGTTGCCGTGGGTGATGCGCGTGCCCTTCGGCGTCCCGGTGGTCCCGGAGGTGTAGACCAGGGAGGCGACGTCCGCCAGGGTGGCGCTCGACCGGGCCGCCTCCAGAACGGCGTCGGTCACGCCGCGGCCGGCCTCGCGCAACCCGGCGAGCCCGGCGGCGTCCAGGGACCGGATGTCCACTTCCAGGCCGGCCTGCTCGGCCGCCCGTTGCACCGTGGCCCGCTGACGGTCACCCGCGGTGAACACCAGGCGCGTGCCCGAGTCCTTCAGGACGTGCTCGACCTGCAGCGGCGAGGAGGTCTCGTACACCGGGACGGAGACGGCTCCGGCGAACCAGATGGCCTGGTCGATCACCGCCCACTCGTAGCTCGTGGGCGCCATGATGCCCACCGTGGAGCGGGGCTGCACGCCCTGGGCGATCAGGCCCTTGGCTGCCGCACGGACCTGGTCGAGGAAGGACGCGTAGGACACGTCCGTCCAGCCCCCCGCGCCATTGCGCACCGCGTACGCGGGGGCGTGCGGGCGAGCGGCGGCCACGGCCAGGACGTGGTCGGTGGCGTTGGTCTCGGCCGGGAGGTCGGCGACCTGCTCCGTGCTGGCTTCCTGCATGCTGGGGCCTTCCACGCGAGCCGGGCTGTCCAGCTCGGCGTCCTCGATCGGTGTTCCCTGCGATGCTATCGGCTCAGATCCAGCTGCTCATCCACATCCGGGCCCGCCACTGCTCGTAGGGGATCATCTCCCCGGTCCACACCGGCATGAAGAACGCGCTGGTCAGCAACGCCAGCAGGACGAAGGCCAGCACGAGCACGGTGTTCCGGCGGCGCTGGGCGGGACCTCCGGCCCGCATCAGCGACCCCAGGCAGAAGGTGAGGGCCAGCACCAGGAAGGGGGCGTAGGCCACCGTGTAGAAGAAGAACATGGTCCGGTCCGGCCAGAGGAACCAGACGACCTGGCCGGCGGCGTAGGCGCCGAGGAGCGCCCCGGCACGCCAGTCCCGGCGGCCGAGCCAAACGAGGACCAGGGCCAGCACGGCCAGCAGCCCGGCCCACCAGATCACCGGATTGGCCAGGTCGGTGATCGCCGCCGAACAGGTCTCCACGGGGCACCCGTTGGCGCCGTCGTCGTACCCCTCGTAGTAGAAGGAGGTGGGCCGGCCCATGAACGGCCACGTCCACGGGTTGGAGGCGTAGTCGTGCCCGGACTCCAGCCCGCTGTGGAACTGGGTCGACTGCCGGTGGTAGTCCGCGAGGGAACGCAGGGGCCCGGGGACCAGGTGGTCCCACGCCGACTGCGGGGGGTGGCCCAGGTGCCACTGCCGGTTGTAACCACCGGCCGTCACGAGCCACCCGGTCCAGGTCGCCAGGTAGGTGAGCGCCCCGGCGCCCACCACCGCGAGGAAGGCGTAAGGGCCGTCACGCAGCACCGCCCCGCGCAGCCAGTGCCGGATGCCGGCCGTGCGGCGGGCGTTGGCGTCCCACAGGACGGTCATCAGTCCGAACACGGCCATGAAGGCCAGCCCGGAGAGCTTCACCCCGCAGGCGGCACCCAGCAGCACCCCGGCCACCAGCCGCCAGGGCCGCCAACCGAGCCAGGGGCCCAGGCGCAGGACCGCTGGCGACGGCACTCCGCCGTGCCGTGCGGCCGAGGCCGCCAGCCGCCGGGCCAGGACCGACCGGCCCTGGACCCGGTCCAGCACCAGGGCCCCGAAGGCGGCGAGCACGAAGAAGGACAGGAAGATGTCGAGCAACCCGGTGCGGGAGAGCACCAGGTGGTGGCCTTCGACGGCCAGCAGCAGGCCGGCCACGCCGCCCAGGAACACGGACCGGAACAGCCACTGGGCCAGCACCGCGGTCAGCAGCACGGACGCGATCCCGGCGAGGGCCGCCGAGAACC
>DATBUG010000317.1:0-2511 GCA_036516315.1 Citricoccus sp. | reverse complement strand
GTGACGGGCGGGCGCGGCCTCGGGAGTCCTCCTGGACGTCCAGCTCCGGCCGGCCCCGCCTCCGTCGCGTGCCGGACGGAAGGGAAAGTCTGTAGCCCTTCAAGGATACCCTCTCCCCCTCGCGCGGGGCCGATCCGGACGCTCGTCCGTGCCGCAGGCGTAGACTGTCCGGCATGTCCGTTCGTCCCGCGACTTCTCCTCAGGCCCCCGTCGGCTCCGGTCCGGCCGGCTCGAGCCCCGAGTCCTCGCCCTGGCTGCGCGCGCTGCTGATCGTGGGGGCTGCGCTGACCGCGGTGTCCTTCGCCGCGATGGTCCTGTTGCTGGTGTCCTACTTCCTGCAGATCACGGCCTGGCCCGTCTTCTACTGGTTCGGGCTGTTCGGACTGCCCTTCGGCTTCGCCCTGATGCTCGTGTACGTCATCGTCAAGGCGGTGCTGAGGCGCCGGGCCTGAGACGGTACGCCGCTCCATGACGGCCGCCTCGCTGACGGAGCACCTCGCACGGTGGTCCGACGACCGGTTGCGCCGCCTGCTCAGGCTGCGGTCCGATCTGTGCCATCCCCCGGTCCCCGACCTTGCCGCGCTCGCGGCCCGCGCGACCACCCAGATGTCCGTGCTGCGCGCCCTCGATGCCCTGGACCGGGCCCACCTCGACGTCCTCGAGGCCCTCGTCGTCCTCTCCCGCCTCCAGGAGGCCGGCGGTGCCTCCCCGGGTGGACCGGTCAGCCGGGAACGGCTGGCCGCGTTCCTCGGGGTTCCGGCCGTCCCCGCCGACGGGGACGGTCCGTCGCCCGGGACAGAGGACTCCGTGGAGGGCCCTACGGAGGACGGCACGGAGGACCGCGTGGAGGACGGCACGCCCGGGACGGGTGGGAACGCGGGCCTGCTCGCCACGCTCGCCGGCCTGGAGGACGCCCTCCTGGTGGTGCCGGACCACCGGGGCTGGCGCGCTCCCCTGGCCGTGGCCGCGGCGCTGGGCCCCCACCCCCTGGGCCTGGGACGGGCCCGGTCCGTGCTGCAGGCCGAGGACGTGGCCGGCGAGCCCTCCCCCGGGGACGCCCCCCTCGAGGCCCCCGTGGACCGGGGCGGACTCCTGGCCTCGCTCGCCGCCCGCAGTCAGGATCCTGAGCTGATCGAGCGGGCGGCCGCCGCCCTGGAGGCCCTCCAGGCCTCCCCCGTGGCCAGACTGCCCGAGCCGACCGGGCCCGTGCACGGCCTGCTGCTGGACGCCGGCCTGCTCGTGCCCGCCGGGCGCCTGCCGGACGGCACGGCGGTGGCCGAGCACCCGCTGGAGGCCGGCCTGGCCTGGCGGGACGGCACCGCCGGCCGGCGCTTCGACCCGCGTCCGCCCACGCCCGGCGGCGGCACCGTCCCCGCCGCGCTGTCCGCCAACGCCGGGCTCGCCGCCGTCTCCGACCTGTTGCGCGGCGTCGGGGACCTGCTGTCCGCGCTGTCCCCGGGCCTGCCGACCCTGCGTTCCGGAGGCGTCGGCGTCCGGGAGGTCAGACGGCTGGCCGATGCCGTCGCCTCCACCCCCGAGAACACCTCCTGGCTGCTGGAACTGCTCGCCGCCGCCGGCCTGGTCCTGCTCGATCCGGACACCTCACGCTGGACCGTGGCAGCCGAGGCGGAGCACTGGCGCCGCAGCGAGCGGCACCAGCAGTGGGAGGTCCTCGTCCTGGGGTGGCTGGGCAGCGGCCGGGCGCCCCTGCTGGGCCCGCCGGTACCGCAGGCCCCGGCGGGCGGTGGCGGCACGGGCAGTGCTAGCAGTGCGGGCACCGGTGGGCCGGGCCGCGCGCTCGCCCCGGACCGCAACCGGCCCGATGCGCCGCGGTTGCGAGCCGGCGTGCTGGAGACCGCAAGGGAGCTGGACGCGGAACTCGGTGGCGTCCGGCTGGACGAGGCGGTGGCCCGCCGCCGTCGGTGGCGCCGTCCGCGCCGGTCGGTGCGCACGGAGGCGTTCACCGCGCCACTGCTCGCCGAGTGCGCGCGTCTGGGCCTCACCGGTGCGGGTGCGCTGACCACGGCCGGGGCCTTGGTAGCGGAGGGCCGGACTGACGAGGCCGCAGCCACCGTCGGGGCCGCCCTGCCCCCACCCGTGTCCCGGGTGCGCCTGCAGGGCGACCTGACCGCCGTGGCCCCGGGGTACCTCGACCCCGAGGTATCCCGGGGGCTGGCCCTGATGGCCGACCCCGAGGGTGATGGCGCGGCCCGGGTCTACCGGTTCTCGGACGACTCCGTGCACCGCGCCCTCGACGCCGGGCTGGACGCCGACGCGGTCGAGGAGTTCCTGACCGCACACTCCACGGACGAGGTGCCGCAGGCCCTGCGCTACCTGGTCCGGGACGTCGCGCGCCGGCACGGGGCCGTGTCCGTGGGGGTGGCCGGATCCTGGCTGCGGGTCGACGACGCACCGGCCCTGGAGGCGATCCTGGCCGACCCGGCCGTGGCCGGTGCTGGCCTGGAACGCCTGGCCCCCACGGTGGCCGTGGCCGCCGTGGATGAGGGGGAA
>DATBUG010000316.1:0-7561 GCA_036516315.1 Citricoccus sp. | reverse complement strand
TGGCCCAGTAGGTCTTGTTGCAGGAGCGGAACTCCTCGAGGTCGTCCGGGGTGGCCATGCCGGTGGCGTTGAAGAAGTCCTCGTACTGGCGGATGCGCTTGGCCCGGTTCTCGGCGGACTCGCCCTTGGGGGCGATGCAGTAGATGGTGACCTCTGTCTGGTCCGCGGAGATCGGCCGGAAGTGGCGGATCTGGGAGGAGAACTGGTCCATGATGTAGACGTTCGGGTACAGGCAGAGGTTGCGCGAGATGTTGATCATGAAGTTCGCCATCTCCTCGCCGTACTTCTCCACGAGCTCGTCCCGGCGGTCCCACAGCGGGCGGTCCTGGGGGTTGGTCCACTCCTGCCACAGCAGCAGGTGGCCGTGCGGGTAGGAGTAGAACCCGCCCTTGACCTTGCCCCACTTGCCGGCGTCCATGGCCTTGGTCGTGTTGGCCGAGTCCCCGGCGGTGCGCCGCGCGGTGGTGGCGGCGTAGTTCCAGTGCACCGAGGTCACGTGGTAGCCGTCGGCCCCGTTCTCTGCCTGGACCTTCCAGTTGCCGTCGTAGGTGTAGGTGGAGGCGCCGCGCAGCACCTCCAGCCCCTCGGGGGACTGGTCGACGATGGAGTCGATCACGGTGGTGGCGTCCCCCAGGTGCTCCTCGAGGGGAAGGACGTCCGCGTTGAGCGAGCCGAAGAGGAATCCGCGGTAGGACTCGAAGCGGGCCACCTTGGTCAGGTCGTGCGAGCCGTTGGTGTTGAAGCCCTCCGGGTAGCCGCCGTTGCGCCCGTCCTTGACCTTGAGCAGCTCGCCGGAGTTCTTGAAGGTCCAGCCGTGGAACGGGCAGGTGAAGGTGGTGCGGTTGTCCGTCTTGCGGCGGCAGAGCATGGCCCCGCGGTGCGAGCACGCGTTGACGATGCAGTTGAGCTTCTCGTCCTTGTCCCGGGTGATCACCACGGGGGTGCGGCCGATGTGGGTGGTGAAGTAGTCGCCGACGTTCGGGATCTGCGACTCGTGCGCCAGGTAGACCCAGTTGCCCTCGAAGATGTGCTTCATCTCCAGCTCGAAGACCTCTTCGTCGGTGAAGATCTCCCTCTTCGCCCGGATGACGCCGTTCTCCCGGTCGTCGACGACGGCATCGGTGAGGACCTCCCGGACGTGGGACAGCTTCTCGCTCATGGCGTTCTCCTTCTGACAGCGGAAAGTACGCCTGCCAGTCTGTCCAGCCCGTGATGGCCCTCACATCAGGGGATCCCCTAGGACTGACCCAGGGGGGTGATCCAGAGCCTGAGCGTCTGGATCGATCCGGGATGCGTCGTGGTCCGCAGGGCCTCGCCCGCCCTAGGCTGTGCGCTCGGGGCGGGGACCGTGACGCGCCTCACCCCGGGAAGGAGACAGCCATGGTGTGCCTGCCACCGGGGTCACCCCGCCAGGGCGGCGTGGTCCCGGCGCTCGAGCAGCCGGGAGACCGTGTAGCCGACGAGGATGCCCCAGAACGCGGAGTGCAGGTTCAGCAGGTCGAGGCCGGAGACCGTCACCACGAACGTCACCAGCGCCCCCATGGTGAAGGTGGTGGAGAACGCCGCGACGAAGGCCTGCAGCAGAGCCCGCAGCATCGCCAGGCCGCCCAGGGCCAGCACGAAGGCCTCCGGGGTGGCCAGCATGAACCGCACCAGGGCCGGGGCGGCCACCGCGCAGCCCAGCGAGAGCACCGCGTAGACGAGCGCCGCCGTGTACTGGCGCTCACGCTCCCCGGTGCCCGTGAGCAGGGCGTTGGTGGGTCCGGTGACGCAGGCCGAGACCGCGCCGACGCCGGCGTTGAGCACCGAGAACGCCCCGGAGGCGACGGTGAAGGACGTCACCGGCGGCCGGTGGCCGGCAGCGCGCAGCACGGCGATCCCCTGCCCGTTCTGCACGAACAGCACCGTGATTGCCAGCGGGACCACCAGCTCGGCCTGGGCCGACCAGGTGAACTCGGGGAGCGTGAACACGGGTGCCGCGAACAGCGGACCCGGTGCGGTGGGCCTACCCTGGCCGCTGAGCACGACGGCGGCCACGCCCACGACCAGCGTGCCCATCACCGGGTGCAGGACCCGGCCCAGGGTCGGTACGGCGGCCAGCAGCACGTAGGCCGCGACCATCGGACCGGCCACGACCGGGTTGTCCCGCGCGGCGTCCACCACGTCGGTGCCGAAGCGCAGGAACACCGCGGCGACCATGGCCATGATGATCGGCATGGGGATCAGCGCCATGACCCGCCGCACCAGCCCGGACATCCCCAGCGCCAGGACCAGCACGCCGCAGCCGAAGAAGGCGCCGACGACCTCCGCGAAGGACAGGTGCTGCAAGGACGGGCCCACCAGGACCGTGCCCGGAATGGACCACGCGAAGCCCAGGGGCTGGCGGTAGACCAGGGACATCACCGCGGTGGCCAGGCCCGCGGAGAGGAACATGCCGAACACCCAGGAGGCCAGCTGCTCCTGCGCCAGGCCCCCGGCGGTCCCCACGGCGAGCGTGACCGCGACCGGCCCGGAGGCCGAGAAGACCACGCCGAGGATGCCGTTGGAGACGTACTGCGGACCCAAATCCCGCCACGCCGTACGCAGCCCCGCCGGCCGCCGCTCCGGCCGCTCGAACAGGGGCACGCGCCCGGTGGGTGCGGCCTGGCGGGGCGGGTCCTGCGTGCTGGTCATCCGGGGTCCTCCTGTTCCTCGTGCTGTTCCTCGTGCTGGCGGTGGTCCGCGTCCCGTCCAGTCCATCACCTGCCGGGAGCCGGGGAGCACGCCAGGGGTGCCCAGCTGATCCTGGGTACGGCATACCCAGGATGCGGCCCGGACGGAGGGCAGTCATGAGCGCCGCCACGACACTCGGGCAGTTCCTGCGGGCCCGGCGCGCACTGCTGCCCTCGCCGCTGGACGCTGGGGCCCGCCGGCGGGTGCCCGGGCTGCGTCGGGAGGAGGTGGCGGCGCGGGCGCGGATGAGCACGGACTACTACACGCGGCTCGAACAGGGCCGGCACCGCCGTCCCTCGGAGGCGGTGCTGCTGGCGCTGTCCGAGGCCCTGGAGATGGATGAGCCCACCACCCGGCACCTCTTCGACCTGGCCCGCGCCGCGGCGGACCCGGACCGCGCCCGGTCCCTGCAACCGGTGCAACGGGTCCGGCCCTCCCTGCGGTTGTTGCTGGACTCGATGCACGGCCACCCGGCCTTCGTGCGCGGCCGCCGCACCGAGGTGCTGGCCATGAACGGGCTGGCCGCCGCCCTGCTCGCGGACCTGCCCGCACGGCCGGACGGCCAGCGCTCGCTGATCCGCTGGGCCTTCCTGGATCCCGAGGCCCGGGACCGCTACGTGGACTGGGAGGCCGTGGCCGCGTCCATGGTCGGGACCCTGCGCCTGGACGCGGGACGGCACCCGGGGGACCCGCTGCTGGACCGCCTCGTCGCCGAGCTCTCGGAGCACAGCGAGCACTTCCGCACGTGGTGGGCCGACCACCGCGTCGTGGAACGCCGGGACGGGGTCAAGCGGCTGGACCACCCCGAGGTCGGCCGGCTGGACATCCGCTACGAGGCCCTGGACGTGACCGGCACCGAGGACCAGACGGTGTTCATCTACACCGCGGAACCGGGAACGGCCTCCGCGGCGAGGCTGCAGGACCTGGCACGGTCCGTGGCGGGGTCGATGGCGGGGCGAGCCGGCACGGCTCAGACGAGCGTGCCCTGATCCTCCCCGGGCGCCGGTGCGATCAGCTCGGGCCCGTTGTTGCGCACGTTGCCCACGGCGGGCCCGACCTCGTCCAGGACCCAGGCCGAGGCGGTGCGGTACGCCTGTCCGCGCACCCGGTCCACGAGCTGCCCGGCGGCCTCCGCGGCGGGCAGCTTGCCCGGGGCGAGCCAGGCGTCCATCGTCTCCGCGTCCAGGGGCAGCGGCAACCGGTCATGGAGCCCGTGCAACTGCTCGAGCGTGGGGTCCCCGGTCCCGGCCTCCGGCGACGGCCCGGTCAGGATGGTGCAGCTCAGCAGCCACCGCTGCGGATCGTCCGGCGGCAGCGTCTCGTCCTTCCACCACTCGTAGAGCCCGGCGAAGAAGATCAACGAACCGTCGGCCGGGTGCACGTAGAAGGGCCGCTTGCGGGCGGCCTTGCCGTCCGGGCCCTTCTGCCCGGCTGCCGGCTTGAGCCATTCGTAGTACCCCTCCACGGGCACCGCACAACGCCGGGCCCGCACGGCCGCGCGGAACGTCGGTTTCTCCGTGACCGTCTCGGAGCGCGCGTTGAACGCCCGGGCCCCCACGGACAGGTCCTTGGCCCAGGGCGGGACCAGCCCCCAGCGGGCCACGTGGACCTCCCTCCGGACCGCCGGCTCCACGTCACGCTCGAGCACGACGGGCACGTCCGCGGTGGGCGCCACGTTCCAGTTCGGACGTAGCTCGAGCTCCTCCTCGGGGTCCACCGCACCGGCCTCGGCCACCAGGTCACCGATGGCCCGGGCCATCACATACCGTCCGCACATGGGTCCAGTCTGCCCCAGGACTGTGACGACGCAATGGCCCGCCGGATGAACTGGCCGCACGTTTGTGGTGGGATGGGGCTGACCCTGTCACGAGAGGTCAGAAGAGAAGGAGCACTATGCCGCAGAAGGTGAAGGCCGTCGTCGCGACGGCGAAGAACGCCCCGGTGAGCATCGAGACGATCGTCATCCCGGACCCGGGCCCGGGTGAGGCCGTGGTGGACATCCTCACCTGCGGGGTGTGCCACACCGACCTGCACTACGTCCAGGGCGGGATCGGGGACGACTACCCCTACCTGCTGGGCCACGAGGCCACCGGGACCGTCTCCGCCGTCGGGGCCGGTGTCACCGACATCGCCGTCGGGGACAAGGTGATCCTGAACTGGCGGGCCGTGTGCGGCGAGTGCCGGGCCTGCAAGAAGGGGCAGCTGCAGTACTGCTTCAACACGCACAACGCCACCCAGAAGATGACGCTTCAGGACGGCACCGAGCTCTCCCCGGCCCTGGGCATCGGCGCGTTCGCCGAGAAGACCCTGGTCGCCGCCGGCCAGTGCACCAAGGTCGAGGGCGTTACCGAGGAGCAGAACGCCGCGGCCGGGCTGCTGGGCTGCGGGATCATGGCCGGGATCGGCGCGGCCATCAACACCGGTCAGGTCGCCCGCGGTGAGTCCGTGGCGGTGATCGGCTGCGGCGGTGTCGGCACCGCCGCGATCGCCGGGGCGGCGCTGGCCGGGGCGACCACGATCGTCGCCGTGGACATCGACGACCGCAAGCTGGACAAGGCCCGTGAGCTCGGCGCCACCCACACGGTGAACTCCACGTCCACCGACCCGGTGGAGGCCATCCAGGAGCTCACCGGCGGGTTCGGCGCGGACGTGGTGATCGACGCCGTGGGCCGGCCCGAGACCTACCAGCAGGCCTTCTACGCCCGGGACCTGGCCGGGCGGGTCGTGCTGGTCGGTGTCCCGACCCCGGAGATGACCCTGGAACTGCCGCTGCTGGACGTGTTCGGCCGGGGCGGGTCCCTGAAGTCCTCCTGGTACGGGGACTGTCTGCCCTCGCGCGACTTCCAGATGCTCATCGACCAGTACCACCTCGGCCGGCTGGACCTGGACGCCTTCGTCACCGAGACCATCGGCCTCGACGAGGTCAACGAGGCCTTCGAGACGATGAAGTCCGGGGACGTCCTGCGCTCGGTGGTGGTGCTCTGATGGCACGGATCAACAAGCTCGTCACCTCCGGGACCTTCTCCCTGGACGGCGGCACGTGGGACGTGGACAACAACGTGTGGATCGTCGGCGACGACGAGTCCTGCGTGGTCATCGACCCGGCCCATGACGCTGACGCGGTGGCCCGCGCCGTGAACGGCCGGCGCGTGCTGGCCGTCCTGCTGACCCACGGACACGACGACCACATCCGCGCGGTCGGCACGTTCCGGTCCCTCGTGGACGCACCGGTGCTGCTGCACGCCGACGACCGCATGCTGTGGGACGCCGTGTACCCGGACCAGGCCCCGGACGGGACGATCGCGGACGGCGACACCTTCACGGTGGCCGGCGTGACCCTGACCGCCCTGCACACCCCGGGCCACTCCCCCGGTTCGGTGTGCTTCCACGCCCCGGACCTGGCCGGCGAGGACGGCGCCCAGGGCGTCGTGTTCACCGGTGACACGCTGTTCCAGGGCGGTCCCGGGGCCACCGGGCGGTCCTACTCGGACTTCGACACGATCATCGAGTCCATCTCCACCCGCCTGCTGACCCTGCCGGAACAGACCACCGTGCACACCGGCCACGGCGACTCCACCACGATCGGGGCCGAGGCCCCGCACCTGCAGGAGTGGATCGACCGCGGGCACTGAGCCGGTGGAGCACCAGCCCTGGCACGGAGCCGGAGACCTCGTCCTGCTGGGCGGGGCCTCCGGCTCCGGCAAGTCGTACCTGGCCCGGACCTACGGGCGTCCGCACCTGCAGCTGGACTCCTTCTACCGCGAGGCGGCCGAGGACGGCGGCCTCGGGGGTCCGGGCCCGGTGTTCCCGCGCACCGGGTACGGCAATGTCGACTGGGACCACCCGGCGACCTGGAACTGCCGGGCGGCCGTGGACGCGATGGTCGAACTGCTGGAGACCGGCCGCGCCCGCGTCCCGAAGTACTCGATCGCGGACTCGGCGGTCACCGGGTACTCCACGCTGGAGCTGGCCGGCGGTCCGGTCGTCGCGGAAGGGATCTTCGCCGCGGAGCTGCCGCGGGTGCTGACCCGCCTGGGCTGGCGACCCGGCACGGACTTCCACGCCTGGTACATCGACCAGCACCGGCTCCCGACGGCGGCACGGCGGTTCGCCCGCGACGTCGCCGAGCGCCGCAAGCCGGTGCCCTTCCTCGTCCAGCGCGGCTGGTCCCTGATGCGTGCCGAGGCCGCCCTGCGCGCCCGGTACCTCGAGGCAGGGTTCTCCGCCGTGCCCAAGGCCGAGCTGCGCCGTCGCCTGGCGGGGGCGGAACCCCGCTAGGCCACGGGGACCTGCCGCACCAGGCCCTCCCAGGACCGCTCGGCGATCGACGACGACGGTGCGACCGGTGCCCGGCCGTAGGCCTCGCGCAGACCGGCGGCCACGGCGTCCACCGTCACGCCGGGCGTGGCGTCGCTGGCGGCACCGGCCGTGGCGGGGTCCCAGTCCAGGCCCAGCGCCGCGTAGACGTCCACCAGCACGTCCCGGACCGGCGCGGGGTCCTCGACGACGAGGGACGAGGAGAACAGCCAGGCGCCCTTGACGACGCGCTGGGCGGTGCCGACCAGCTTGACCGGGACGCGCTGGCGCCCGTCCGGTCCGGGCGGCAGCGTGGCGTGCACGGAGAACTCACCGGCACAGTACTCCCCCGGGACCTCGCCGACGGCGGCCGGCACTCCGAGGGCGCGGAACACCTCGGCGAACAGGGCGCCGAAGCCCGTGAAGCGCTCGCGGAACCCCTGCATGGCCTGGACGTCCCGCTGGACGTGGTCCACAACGAGGCTGCCGGGGTGATAGGCGGCGGCCCGGCCGCCAGCGCGCCGGACCACCGGGGCGAAGCCGTGGTCCCGGC
>DATBUG010000315.1:0-1531 GCA_036516315.1 Citricoccus sp. | reverse complement strand
CGGGCCGAACCGGAGGCGGTCCGGGTCCCGGTGGGTCCGGTCTGGGCCACCGAGGTGATGGGCGCGGCCGGGTCCGGCCGCGTGGGGATGTCCAGCCCGGCGACGGTGGCGGCATCGACGTGCCGGCGGGTGTCGCCACGCCGCTGGTCGACGCGGGCCGCGGCCTCGAGCCGGTGCAGGCGCTCGATCTCCGTCTCCCGCTGGTGGTCCCCGGACGACGTCGAGCCGCGCGGGCCCGCTGCGCCGGGGGGCGTCTGGTCAGTCATCGCTCGAGGTGCTCCGCTCGTGACAGGGGGTTGTCATACCGCGGGTCCACCGGGGCCACAGCGCCGGTGTGAGATGACCCACAGGGTGTGACCAGAATAGACACCAGACCTCGGTAGTTCAAGGTCTCAACCATTTTGAGTTGCAACGGAATCACGGCTTCATCACGTCACGAGCCGGTGGGATCCCTTCCGGGACTCCACCGGCTCGAACGCGGGGGTCAGGGCGCCCGCGGGGGGCGCTGTGCGGTCACTCCAGCAGCAGCGCCGGTTCCTCCATGATCGCCGCGACGTCGGCCATGAACCGCGCGGAGAGGTCGCCGTCGACCACCCGGTGGTCGAAGGAGCCACCCAGGGTGGTGATCCAGCGCGGGATCACCTCGCCGGAGACCACCCACGGCTTCTGGCGGATGGTCCCGAAGGCCACGATCGCCACCTCACCGCGGTTGATGATCGGGGTCCCGGTGTCGATGCCCAGTGCGCCGATGTTGGTGATGGAGATGGTGCCGTCGGCCATCTCGGCCGGCTGGGTCTTGCCCTCGCGGGCTCGCTTGGCCAGCTCGGTCAGGGCCACGGCGAGCTCCTTGAGGGAGAGCTCGTTGGCGTTCTTGATGTTCGGCACCAGCAGTCCGCGCGGGGTCGCGGCGGCGATCCCCAGGTTCATGTAGTGCTTGACGAGGATCTCCTCGTCCGTCCAGGAGGCGTTGACGTGCGGGTTGCGCGCGGTGGCCCAGATGACGGCCTTGGCGAGGATCAGCAGGGGGGTGACCTTGACGCCCTCGAACTCGCGGCTGGCCTTGAGGCGCTGGACGAACTCCATGGTTCGGCTGGCGTCCACCTCCACGTAGATGGACACGTGCGGGGCGTCCCGGTAGGACTCGGTGACGGCCGTCGCCGTGGCCTTGCGGACGCCCTTGACGCGGATCCGCTCGGTGCGGCGCTCGTTGTCCCCGGTGTCCGGCATCCAGAACGAGCCCGAGGTCTCGATGTTCGTCTCCCGCTCGGCCAGGTAGTTCTCGACGTCCGTGCGGGTCACCTCGCCGAACTGGCCGGTGGCGCGCACCTTGGTCAGGTCCACGCCGAGTTCCTTGGCGATCCGGCGCACCGGCGGCTTGGCCAGCACGCGCTCGAAGAGCCCGGCGGCCTCGGCCTGGCGCTCCCGGCCGGCGGCCACCCAGTTCCCGACGGCGGCCGGCAGCTTCAGGCTCCGGCTCGCCTGGGCGGCGGGCTTCGGGGCCGGGGCCGGCTGCGGGGAGGGCGCGGCCGAG
>DATBUG010000314.1:0-1754 GCA_036516315.1 Citricoccus sp. | reverse complement strand
GACAACGGGGTGCTGTTGTGCAACCACCACCATCACTCGGTGCACGCGGGCGCCTGGGACATCGACATGAGATCCGGGCGGCCGTGGTTCATCCCGGCGCCCTACCTCGATCCTCGGCGCAGGCCACAACGCAACCGCTATTGGCGGCAGTCGTGATGGTCAACTTCAGCGGTCGGCAGCGCCCTCGACCGTCCATGTCCCGGCGCCCGGTGGACGGCCCGGCGACCGTGCGCGGGGAACGCGGACGGTCAGCGCGCTGTCGGCCAGCGGCGGGATCACGACCGAGGGCGATGTCCCGCTCAGGGAAGGGCATCCGGTGGGGGGCGCACCTCGTGGTGGCGGCGTTTCGCGCGGGTGCCCTCGGCACGTGTTGCGTGGGCCCGCGGGTCGTCCTGATCGTCGGGGTACTGCACGTGCTCGAGGACGAGGGCGTGCGGTGGGGCCAGCTTCGTCTGCGCGTCCCGGACCATGGCCTCCAGCCGGCTGGCCACCCACCCGGGCGGACGTCGGCCCTCCCCCACTTGCAGGACCGCTGCCACCAGGGCTCGAACCATGTTGTGGCAGAACGCGTCTGCCTGGAGACGAGCGACGACCACGCCGCTCCGGTCGTCGCGGCTGACGCTGAAGTCCTGCAGTTCGCGGATCGTCGTCGCGCCGTCGCGGGGGCGGCAGAACGTGAGGAAGTCGTGCAAGCCCAGGACGGATCCCGCCTCGGAGTGCATCGCCTCCACGTCCAAGGGGGTCTTGTGCCAGTACGTGTAGCGCCGGTTCAGCGGGTCCCGGGTCTCCGGGGCATCGCTGATGGCATAGCTGTAGGAGCGCCACAGGGCCGAGAAGCGGGCGTCGAACCCCTCGGGGGCACGCGATGCACGGTGGATGGTCAGCGCCCCGTGCTCCCGGCTGAGCGCGCCGGCGAGCCGCCGGACGAGGGTCGACGACGGCTCCAGGCCCTCGCGGCCGCGTGTCACCCCCCGCCACTCCGCCTCGGTGAGGTCGAAGTGCACGACCTGTCCCCTGGCGTGCACCCCAGCATCGGTACGCCCCGCGACGACGGTCCGCACGGGGCGGCGGATGATCATCTCCAGACCCGCCTCGAGGGCACCCTGCACGGTGGGCAGGCCCGGCTGGGTGGCCCACCCGTTGTAGTCGGTCCCGTCATACGCCAGGTCCAGGCGCACCCGGACGAGGGCGGGCTCGTCGGGCAGGTCAACGGTGGCATCGGACGACGAGGACATGGATTTCATCCTAGGACGGTCGTCGGGGCCGCCGTCCCGGGACGGCAGAATGTCAGGCATGGAACCCTGGACCTCGTACCTGCTGGCCGTCTCACCGGGTCTCCTCCTGGTGTCTGTCATCGTGGCGCTGCTGCCACGCCGGGCCCACGGCGTCCGGATCCTCGTGCTCATCCTCGGGCTGGTGTTCACCCGGGACGCCCTGGCGGCCCACGGCCTCATGGAGTTCGGCGTGGCTCCGTCCGGTTCGTCGTCCGCGACCGCCGGCCTGGACCTTCCCGTACTGTGGATCCGCTACACCGACGACGTCGCGGCCCTCCTCATCCTGGCGGTCGCAGCGCTGGTCCTGGTGGCCGGTGTGGTCTTCGCCTGCCGGGACCTGGCCTGGACGGTCCTCTGGAGCGGGCGCCGCTGGTGGACGTCGGTCCTGGCCGGCCTGCTGGGCCTGCTGGTCATCGTCCTGCCCTTCCTGTGGGTCTACGGCACGCTGGGCGCGTGGTTCCCCGCGTTGGCCGCGGATAC
>DATBUG010000313.1:0-2328 GCA_036516315.1 Citricoccus sp. | reverse complement strand
ACCCTAATATAACTATGGCGATAGGTATAGGGGTGAAATCCGCCGAGGTCGGTTCCGGGGCGCCGGGCTCGAGGTCCAGGTTCCCGGCCGCGGAACCCTGGAGGCCTATCCGGTCCTTGCGATGCCCCGGTCCGCGTAGGGTGCCGTCCACCTCCGGCGCAGGGACGTCAGCCGGAAGACGAAGACGGCCAGCATGACCAGGCCGGCCGTCCACCAGTCGAACCAGCCCAGCCACCACAGCAGGGCGGACAGCCCCGCGCCGAACAGGGCGGGCACCGCGTAGAGGCCGCGCGGGTTGAAGATCTCCGGCACCTCGTTGGCCGTCACGTCCCGCAGCAGGCCGCCCACCACGGCGGTGGTCATGCCCAGCACGATCGCCATGACCGGGGTGATGCCCGCCGCCAGGGCGGTCCGGGTGCCGGTGACGCAGAACAGCGCGAGCCCGGCGGCGTCGAACACCAGCAGGGTGCGGCGCAGGCGGTCCTGCCGGATCAGGCGGAGGTAGACCAGGCTCGCGGCCAGGAACGGGGGCACCAGGTACAGGGGGTTGGCGAAGGCGTTCGGCACGTCCTCGTTGATGATGAGGTCCCGCACCACGCCGCCGCCCAGCCCGGCGAAGAAGGCCAGGAACAGCGAGCCGATGATGTCGAAGTGCCGCCGGGCGGCCAGCAGGGACCCGGACACGGCGAAGAAGAACACCCCGAGCAGGTCCAGGACCAACAGCAGGGCCGGGAACGCGGACTCCACCTGTTCGACGACCGGGTCGATCTCCTCGGAGGGGGCCGACGCCCCCAGGGACGGGGCCGCCCGCCACAACGCCAGCATGATCACGGTGCAGACGTTACCGGCTGGCCGCGCTTTCCTTCGGTCGTGAAGCGGTGCGATGTCCGGGCGCAGGGGTGGGCCGACATCAGTGCCGCTCGGGGCCGGCGAGGCGCTCGGCGATGCCCAACACCGCCTGCAGGGCCGGGTTCTCATCCATGCGCCGCCAGATCAGGCGTACCTCGAGCGGCGCGTGGTTCCCCCGGATGGAGCGGAATGCCACGCCCGAGGCGGTGGTGTTGTCCCGCACCGAGTCCAGGGTGACCGCGCAGCCGAGCTCGGCCGCCACCAGCACCATGAGGGTCCAGGAGTCCGGCGCCGTCTGCACGACGCGGGGGACGAAACCCGCGGACATCGCCAGGGTGTTCAACCGGTTGGGCAGGGCGGCGGTGAACCCACCGGGCAGCACGACCCACGGGTCATCCCGCAACTCGGCCATGTCCACCGGGTCGGCGTTCCGGGCCAACCGGTGCGAGGCTGGCAACGCCAGGATGACCTCCTCGTGCGCGATCACCCGGGACGCCACGTCCTCGGGCAGGAAGTCCCAGCGGCCGATCGCCAGGTCCAGCGAACCGTCCAGGATGCGCTCGAGGGCGGGCTGGGAGAACTGGGAACTGTGGATCCCGAGCTCCAGTCCAGGCCGTTCCTGCCGCACCTGACGCGCGAGGGCGCCCACGGTCCGGTTGACGGAGGCGCCGGCGAACCCGAGCTGTACGCTTCCGGACTCTCCGGCCAGGGCGCTCCGCACCGCCTGGTGCGCATCTCGGGCGGACCGGACCAGCCGCTCGGCCGGTTCCACCAATGCCCGGCCGGCAGGTGTGAGCTCGACCTGGCGGGTGGTGCGGTGGAACAGCGAGGTCCCGAGCTGGCGCTCGAGATGCTTGATGATGCGGCTCAACGGCGGCTGGGCCATACCGAGGCGGTCCGCCGCTCGGCCGAAGTGCAGCTCCTGGGCCACCGCCAGGAAGGCCTCCGCCTGTCGTACCTCCATGTCCGCCCCCTGCGTGGTAACTCTTGCCAATCCGGTATCAAGCCTCGCCTCTTGATGTATTGGACAGAGCATAATCCGGGTGGGAATGTGGTGGCGAACACAGCTCTACCGGTGCTGCCCACCGGGAGGGCATCAGCGGCACCCCGATGGAGGACGACATGGACACCACCCCACCCGCCGGTGGCGGGCATCCCGGCATCGGAGGCCACTCGGAGTCCGCCCCGAACACCGGGCCGCTCGCCGGCGTCGTGATAGCGGACTTCACCCGCATCCTCGCCGGACCGTACTGCACCATGCTGTTGGCGGACCTGGGGGCCACGGTGATCAAGGTCGAGGGACCCGGCGGGGACGACTCGCGGACCTGGGTGCCGCCGGAGCGCGACGGCGTGAGCACCTACTACCTCGCGGTGAACCGCAACAAGCGCTCGATCGTGCTCGACCTGAAGGATCCCGAGGACCTGGAGACCGCCTACGGCCTGCTGGACCGGGCGGACGTGTTCATCGAGAACTTCAAG
>DATBUG010000312.1:0-2348 GCA_036516315.1 Citricoccus sp. | reverse complement strand
GGGCATCCGCCCGCGGCGGACCTGGACGTCCTTCCGCCCCGCGCCCGGCACTGGGACAATGGACCCTGACGGACGGTGCGGACCCGGGTGGCCGGTGACGCGTCGGGGTCCGCCACCATCGATCGAGCACTGGAGCGCACCGTGTCCGAGCACGGCACCACCGCCGGGTCCCCCACCACTGCGACCACCGCCGGCGCCCGCCGAGCGGGCCGGGCGGGCCGGGCCCTGCGTCGGGCGCCGCTGGTGCTGGTCGTGTCCACCCTCGCCCTGTCCCTGCTGACCGCGTGCGGCGGCGGGATGCCGGAGCCCTCCGACGACGCGACCGGTGAGGGGTCCACCAGCGGCGCGACCGTGGCCGTGGAGCACGCCCAGGGCACCACGGAGGTGCCCGTGGACCCGGGCACGGTCTTCGTCTTCGACCTGGGCGTCATCGACTCCCTCCAGGTGCTCGGGGTGCAGCCCGACGGCGTGCCCGAGGCCTCCTACCCGCAGACCCTGCAGGAGGTCGCGGACGCCGCCCCCGTCCGCATCGGCACCCTCACGGAACCGGACCTGGAGGTCATCGAGGCCGAGGACCCCGACCTCGTCGTCATCTCCGCGGCCACGGCCGAGTACTACCCACAGTTGTCCCGCATCGCCCCGACGATCGACCTGACCGTGGACCCGGCCGCGCCGATGGAGTCCTTCACCGGGCACGTCAGGACCTTGGGCGAGGTCTTCGGCCGGGAGACCGAGGCCCAGCAGGCCCTGGACGGCGTGGAGACGAAGATCGAGAAGGCCCGCACGACCCTGAAGGCCGCCGGCGCCACCACGGGGCTGGTGGTGACCACCTCCGGCGGAGAGTTCACGGCCTTCGGACCGGGCTCCCGCTTCGGCTGGCTGCACGACCTGCTGGGCGTCCCCAGCGCCTCGGCCCTCAAGGCCCGCGGCCAGGACGGTGCGCCGGCCAGCGCCGAGGTCATCGCGCAGGCCGATCCGGACCACCTGTTCGTCATCGACGCCGACGCCGCCCTGGGCCGCGAGGGTGTCCGGGCGGACGACGCCCTGGACGACGAGCTCATCCAGGGCACGGCGGCCGCCCGCAACGGCAGGATCGTCCGCCTGGATCCGGAACGCTGGTACCTGGTCGGCTTCGGCCTGGACAACCTGCACCGGATGGTCAACGAGGTCGTCCTCCACGTGGCCACGGACTCGCCCACCTCCGGCGGGCGGGACGTCGCCCCCAGCACCTGAGGCGCCGGCACCGGGGACCAGACGGCCGGACCACCGCCGCGCGCCGTCTGGAGTCTGCCGGTCAGGCCGGCGTGACCTCCACGGCCACTCGCTCCTGGCCGATCCGGGTGAGCACGAGCGTCGCGTGGCGGCCGGAGGAGGCCGCCCGGCCCGCCGCACCGGCGGACCTCGAGCCCTTGGACTTGGACCCCTTGGCCTTCGACCCCTTGGACGCCGACCCGGTCCCGGACATCAGCTGCCGCCGCAGCTCCTCCGGCGTCACGGACACGCCACGCTTCTTGATGTCCAGGCGCGTCACGCCGGTCTCGCGGACCCAGCGTCGCAAACCCTTGACGTTGAACGGCATCACCGACTCGATGCGGTAGGCGCGGGCGAACGGGGAGTCCACGAGCTCGTCGGCGCGGAAGTAGGCGATGTGCTCATCCAGCAGGGCGCCGCCGGAGCCGGCGAAGTCCCGGTGGATCAGGTCCGCCACCAACCCGGCCCGGATCACCGCGCCGTCCGGTTCATAGAGGTACCCGGTCAGGGCCTCCACGCCGCCGACCGGCACCTGTGGGGACTGCCCGAAACCGGCCTCCGAGGTGAACTCGTGGTGACCGCCGCGCTGATCGGCCGCCGTCGGGCCGTCCCCGGACATCACGAGCGCGGCGCGCCGCACGCCGTCTCGCGCCAGGGCGTTGAACCACAGCACGGCCTCGGTGACGTCACCGTCCACGGACACCCACTGGGCCTCGCAGTCCGCCGGCACGGCCTCGTGCGGCAGGCCCGGCCCGAGTTTCACCCCGAGGGCGGCCCCGGTGCCGGCCAGCGACTCCACGAAGGACAGCGGCGGGGAGAACGCCTCGGGGTCGAACACGCGGCTGGAGCCGGAGGTGGACAGCATCCGCCGCGCCGGGTCCAGCCAGTACCCCTCGGGGGCCCGGCCACCGGCCTGGGCCTGGGCGACCCACTGTTCGGCGTCCGCGGCCACCACCGTGGCGTGCGGGAAGGGCATGAGGTTGATCGTGGCGGCCGCGGCCACCGTCTCGTCGCGCTCGACGGCGGTCACCTCCAGGTCCAGGGCGGCCATCGCCATGGCGTCCGCCCCGAGGCCGCAGCCCAGGTCCGCCACGGTC
>DATBUG010000311.1:0-4947 GCA_036516315.1 Citricoccus sp. | reverse complement strand
TCGCTGGTCCCGGACTGGGGCCCCGGCACCCCGGTCCTGATCGCCGACCACATCAACCTCACGGGCGCCACCCCGCTGGCCGGGCCCAGCTTCGTGGACCTGACGGAGCTGTACTCCCCACGGATCCGGGACATCGCCCGGGCCGTGGACCCGGAGCTGCCCGAGGGCGTCTACGTCCAGTTCGCCGGCCCCCAGTACGAGACCCCGGCCGAGGTGCGCTACGCCAAGGCGATCGGGGGGGACCTGGTGGGGATGTCCACCGCCCTGGACGCGATCGCTGCCCGGCACGCGGGACTGGAGGTCTTCGGCATCTCCCTGGTCACCAACGCCGCGGCCGGCTTCAGCGGCGAGCCGCTGAGCCACGACGAGGTCGTCCAGGCCGGCCGCGATGCGGGCCCGCGGATCTCCGCGCTGCTGGCCGGGATCATCGAACGCATCTGAGCGCACGCTAGACGGAAGGGCACGGAAGGGCAGAGCATGACCGAGACCCCGGGGCCGGACCCCCAGTTGATCGCCGCCGCCGAGGACTGGCTCCGCCAGGACCCTGACGACGCCGACCGCGCGGTGCTGCAGGCCGAGATCGCCGCGTCCCGCGGCGGGGACCCCGTCGCGACCGCCTCCCTGGCCAGCCGCTTCGCCGGTCCCCTGGCATTCGGCACCGCCGGCCTGCGGGCCGAGGAGGGGCCCGGCCCGGCGCGGATGAACCGGGCCGTGGTGCGGCGCACCGCGGCCGGGCTGGCGCGCTACCTGCTCTCCAGCCTGAGCGGGACCGGCCCCGGTCCGGCCGCCCCTGGCTCCCCGGACCCGTCTGGCACGCCGCCGCGGATCGTCGTCGGCTACGACGCCCGCCGCGGGTCGCAGCGCTTCGCCCTGGACTCCGTGGCCGTCTTCGCCGCGGCCGGTCTCGAGGCCCACCTCATGCCGCGCCCGTTGCCCACCCCGGTGCTCGCGTTCGCCGTCCGGCACCTGGAGGCCGATGCCGGGGTCATGGTCACCGCCAGCCACAACCCGCCCGCCGACAACGGGTACAAGGTCTACCTGGGCGGACGGATGACGGACGAGGCCGGGCGCGGTGCGCAGATCACCACCCCCTCCGACGCCGAGATCGCCGGCTTCATCGAGCACGAGGCTCCGCTGGACTCGATCCCGTTGGCCGAGCGGGGGTGGGCCGTCCTGGACGAGGGCATCGTCGGGGCCTACCGGCTGGCCGCGCTCACCGTCCTGTCCGCACCGGACCACTCCGTCGCGGCCCCGGCCCGGCAGCTCGACGTGGTGTACACGCCCCTGCACGGCGTGGGCGGCACGGTGCTGCCCGACCTGTTCGAGGACGCCGGCTTCCACCGGCCGTACGTCGTGCCCGAGCAGGCGGAACCGGACCCGGAGTTCCCCACGGTCGACTTCCCCAACCCGGAGGAGCCCGGTGCCATGGACCTCGCGCTGGCGGCCGCGCGCGAGCGCGGCGCGGACCTGGTCATCGCCAACGACCCCGACGCCGACCGGCTGGCCCTGGCGGTTCCGGTGCGGGAGGCGGACGGGCCACGGTGGCGCATGCTCACCGGGGACGAGGTGGGGGTGCTGCTCGGCCACCAGCTGGTGGCCCGCCTGCGTCCCGTGGGCGCCGTGATGGCCAACTCGGTGGTCTCCTCCCGGCTGCTGTCCCGGCTGGCCGGCGAGCTCGGGGTGACCCATGAGACGACCCTGACCGGGTTCAAGTGGATCGCCCGCGTCCCGGGCCTGGGGTACGGCTACGAGGAAGCCCTGGGCTACTGCGTGGCCCCGGACGTGGTGCGGGACAAGGACGGCATGACGGCGGCCCTGGTGGCCGCGGAGATGGCCGCCTCCCTCGCCGCGGAGGGCCGGACGCTGCTGGATGTCCTGGACGCCGTCGCCCTGCAGTTCGGCGTCACCGTGACCGGCCAGCTCTCCGTGCGGGTGGCGGACACCGCCCTGCTGGAGGCGATGATGACCCGCCTGCGCACCGCCCCGCCGGCCGCCCTGGCCGGCCAGGACGTCACCACCGCGGTGGACCTCTCGGCCGGGTACCGGGACCTGCCAGCGACCGATGCGCTGCTGTACACCACGGCGGACGACTCCCGGGTCATCGTGCGCCCCTCCGGGACGGAGCCCAAGCTCAAGTGCTACCTGGAGGTGGTCCGCCCGGTGGACTCCGCGGCGCAACTGCCGGCGGTCCGCGCCGAGGCCGCGGCCGCCCTGGAACGGCTGGAGCGGTCCGTGGCCGAGGCCCTGGGCCAGTAGGGTGGGGTCCATGGATCTCGCCCAGTACATCGATCACACCCTGCTCAAGCCGCAGGCCTCGCGGCAGGACATCCTGGACCTGTGCGCCGAGGCCGCCGAGGCGAAGGTCAAGAGCGTCTGCGTCAATCCCCGGTGGGTGAGCACGGTGCACGAGGCACTGGCCGGCAGCGGCGTGCTGACCTGCACCGTGGCCGGTTTCCCGCTGGGCGCCACCACGACCGCCGTGAAGGTCGCCGAGGCGGCCGGTGCCGTGGCCGAGGGCGCCGACGAGGTGGACATGGTCATCGACATCGCCGCGGCACGCGCCGGTGAGCACGAGGCTCTGGTGGCGGACATCCGTGCCGTGGCCGAGGCCGTCCACGCCGGCGGCGCGATCCTGAAGGTCATCATCGAGACCTGCCTGCTGGACGACGCCGCCAAGGAGCTGGCCTGCCGCGCCGCCGTCGAGGCCGGAGCCGACTTCGTGAAGACCTCCACGGGCTTCTCCACCGGCGGCGCCACGGTCGAGGACGTCGCGCTGATGCGCCGCGTGGTGGGCCCGGAGGTGGGGGTCAAGGCCTCGGGCGGCGTGCGCACCCGCCAGGACGCGCTGGCCATGGTCGAGGCGGGCGCCACGAGGATCGGGGCCAGCTCCGCCCTTGCTATCCTGAGGGACAGCTGACACCGGGGTGGACCCGCGTCGCCATCGCTCGCACCAGTACTGAGGAGACATCGTGATCGTCAACGGCAAGCCCAAGAACTACTCCGGGCAGGGAAGCTTCTGGGGGAACGTCCTGGTCTGGGCCGTGTGCTTCGCCATGCTGGCCGGAGCCATGTTCGCCATGGGGTGGTGGGACTTCGAGACCGTGTGGGTCCCGGGCCTGATCGCCCTGGTTCTGGCCATGCTGGCCTACATCATCCCGCAGCACGTCCTGGGCCGCGGTGACACCGTGGACCACGAGGCCATCCACGCCGTGAACCCGGACGTCGCCCGCCGCGGCCACTGAGCCGCGCCATCCGGACGACGGGACCGGAGGGCCCCATTCCCCAGCCCAGCACCGTGGCCACACAGACCAGCAGACGTCCACGCCGGAACACCGGCGTGGACGTTCTGCGTATCGCCTCCATCGCCGCCGTGGTGCTCGGCCACGCCTTCGGGCCGCGGCTGGCGGGCGGACAGTACCTCGAGATCTGGCGGATGCCGCTGTTCTTCTTCCTCACCGGGTACTTCTGGACCCAGGGCCGGCCGTTCGTCCACGAGCTGCGGACCCGCTGGGACACCCTGGCGGTGCCCTACCTGGTCTGGGCAGTCATCATGAGCGGGGCGGCCTGGGCCTGGACCCAGGGCGTCCCGGAGGACTTCTGGCCGCTGATGGCCAGCGGCTGGTACGGCGGCTCGGACCAGACCCCGCCGTGGTGGGCGTTCTGGTTCATCTCCGTGCTGTTCTTCGTCACCCTGCTGCGCCGCTGGCTGGAGCTCTTCCCCGCCTGGGTCGCCTGGGCCGTGGCGGTGGGCGGTCTGGCGCTGTCCCTGCTCCCGGACTCGCTGCTGGGCCGCACGCCCCTGGGCATCGGGCTGGCCCTGCCGTGCCTGTTCTTCGTGCTCGCCGGCGAGCTGTTCCGGTACCGCGTCCAGCCCCGGATCACCCGTCACCGCGCGGTGACGGGCACCGCGGTGTTCCTGCTGGGGCTGCTGGCCGTCCGCCTGGGTGTGGAACCGCTGAACATCAAGTTCTCCGGCTTCGGCCAGTTCCTGCTCACCCCCGTGGTCGGAGCGGCGATGGCCGCCGGGCTCGTGCTGGTCTTCGGCACCGTGGTGGAACGCATCACCCGGGACCTCTCCCCGGCCGTGAACGCCGTGGTGCGGACCGGGACCGTCGTCGTGTTGTTCCACGGCTGGCTGCTGCAGACCCTCGTGGACGTCGGCATCCTGGACGACACCGCCAAGTTCGTGCTGTGCCTGCTGATCAGCTGGGGCGTGGGCCTGCTGATCAACGCCACGCCGCTGTCCCCCTGGCTGGCCGGGGTGCCGGCCCCGGACTGGTGGACCCGGCGGCGGGCCCGCCACGACCAGCGGGTGGGCCGGGGCCACTGACCCGGACGGCGCCGGACGCTCAGGCGGCGTCCGGCTGGTCCGGCAGGAAGATGGCCCGCAGGACCTGGGCCGCCCAGTCCAGCAGCGGCAGGTCCACCAGGTCCTTGCCCCCCACCGGGGCCGTCTTCGGCCGCGGGATCATCACCGCGTTCAGGGCCGGCTTGACCGAGGCGCCCTTGTACATCCGCTTCAGGCGCAGTACCCGGGACTCGGGCAGGTCGGCGGGGCCGAACTTCACGTTCTGGCCCATGAGCATGACCTCGGTGACCCCGGCGGCGCGGGCTGCGTTGCGGAACCGGGCCACCGCGACCAGGTTCTGCGCCGCGTGCGGCAACTCGCCGTACCGGTCCTCGAGTTCCTCCACCACGGCGTCCACGGCGGCGTCGTCGTTGGCCTGGGCCAGGTTCCGGTACGCCTCCAGCCGGAGCCGCTCCCCCGGCACGTAGTCGTGCGGCAGGTGCGCGTTGATGGGCAGCTCCACCTTGACCTCGGCGGGTGCGGACTCCTCCCCGCCCTTGAAGTCGGCCACCGCCTCGCCCACCATCCGGACGTAGAGGTCGAAGCCGACGCCCTCGATGTGACCCGACTGCTCGCCGCCCAGCAGGTTGCCCGCCCCG
>DATBUG010000310.1:0-1708 GCA_036516315.1 Citricoccus sp. | reverse complement strand
CCGCGCAACCCGAGGTGGCCGTTGCCCAGGGCGAACACGGACTCCGCCAGGCCGAGGGCGTCCGGGTCCAGCCCGGTCTCGCGCACGTGCCAGGGGCCGGTCTGGAAGGACGGGGAAGCCATGGACTCACGGTACGGGATGGCGCGGCCCGCCCCGTACCCGCCCGGTGAGGCACCAGCGCGGGCACCGGCCGCGGGGACGGGGACCCGCCGGGCTCAGAGCCGGCCGGTGGCCTTGAGCCGCAGGTAGGTGTCCGCCAGGGCCGGGGGCAACCGGTGGGGTGACTCGTCCACGACCTCGACGCCGAGCGAGGCCAGCAGGCGGGCGGAGGCCCGCCGTTCCAGCAGCGCCCGCTCGGCGGCGGCCGCGCGGAACGCGGTCTCGGCGTCGTGCCGGGTGCGCGCCATCGATTCCAGCTGGGGGTCGGCCACCGAGGCGAGGACCAGCTGGTGGCGGGTGGCGAGCGCCGGCAGCACGGGCAGCAGACCCTCCTGGAGGGTGGCGGTGTCCAGGTCCGTGACCAGCACCACGAGCGAGCGCTGCCGGGACACGGCGCTCACCTCGACGGGGACGCGGGACCAGTCCGCGGCCAGCAGGGTGGGCTGGACCGGGGCGAGGGCGGTCACCATGCGGTGCAGCAGCCGGCCCTTCTGGGCCGAGGACACGCGGGCGCGCACTCGCCGGTCCAGGGCGAGCAGTTCGACGCGGTCCCCGCCGGCCGAGGCCAGGGCCGCCAGGAGGAGGGCGGCCTCGATGCCGGTGTCCAGCTTCGGCTCGTCGTCCACCCGGGCGGCCGAGGTACGGGAGGTGTCCAGGACGATCACCACGCGACGGTCCCGTTCCGGGCGCCAGGTGCGCACCACCACGTCCTGGCGGCGCGCCGTGGCCCGCCAGTCGATCGAGCGGACGTCGTCACCGCGCACGTAGTCCCGTAGCGAGTCGAACTCGGTCCCGGCACCGCGGGTCTGGACGGCGGAGCGCCCGTCCATCTCCCGCAGGCGTGCCAACCGGGAGGGCAGGTGCCGCCGGGAACGGAACGGGGGCAGCACGGAGAGCTCGCCGGGGGTCGGGTGGGTCACCTGGCGGGCGGCCACGCCCAGCGGGCCCCAGGACCGCACCGTCACGTGGGCGCTGCGCAACGTGCCGCGCCGGCGGGGGAGCAGGGTGGTGGCCACCCGGCGGCGTTCCCCGGGCGGTACGTGAAGCGCCACCGCGGCGTCGGCACGGCCGGAGGGGGAGGCCTGGCCGGCGGAGGGCTGCCAGGCGTCGCGGACGGAACCGCGCAGGCGCCGCCGCCCGGCCTGCGTGACCAGCAGGACGTTCTGCACGGGTTCGTCCAGCCGGGCGGAGGCGGGCAGCACGCGCTCCAGCAGCACGGTCCGTGGGGAGGCGGCCAGCGCGAGGTCGGCCGCGGCCACCAGCAGGAGGGCGAGCAGGCACCAGCCCACGGTGTCCAGGCCGGGGCGCAGCACCACGGGGACCAGCAGTACCACGGCGAGGGCGAGCAGGCGTCCGGAGATGACCATGGGGCAGCCGGTCAGCGGGGCACGGGGACGGTGGCGAGCAACCCGGAGAGCACCTGGTCCGCCGAGACCCCGTCCAGTTCGGCCTCGGGACGCAGCGCGACCCGGTGGCGCAGGCAGGGCAGGGCCATCGCCTGGACGTCGTCCGGGGTGGTGTAGTCCCGGCCGTTGAGCCAGGCCCAGGC
>DATBUG010000309.1:0-7016 GCA_036516315.1 Citricoccus sp. | reverse complement strand
AGGCCTTGCGCAGTTCGAGGTTGTCCGCGAAGGGCGAGCCCTCCATGAAGTTGAAGTCCAGGTGCTCCCAGGTCAGCGAGGCGCCGGTCTGGATGACGATCTGGTCGCCCAGGTCCTCCAGCTGGGAGAGGGTGTCCACGGTGGCCTGCGGCTCGATGACGTTCAGGTCGCCGTTGGCCAGGGCCTGCACGTGGGTGTCTGCGGCGGCGAACCGGATGACCAGTTCCTTGGTGGCCGCCGGGGTGCCCCAGTAGTTCTCGTTGGCCTCGAGCGTGATCGACTGTCCGGGCTCCCAGCTCTTGAGCTTGTAGGGGCCGTTGGACGGGGCGATCTCCTCGGCGGGCAGCTCCCCCGGGGAGGTGTTCCAGCCGGTGTTCCAGAACTCGGCGGCCGGTGCGAGCGCCTCGGCGTCCTTGTTCTGGATGGCCTCCATCATCGCGTCCATGCCCATTCCGGACTGCTCCGCGACGACGTGCGCGGGCTGGGCGGTGTCCATGAGGATCGGCCAGTCGGCGTAGGGCTCCTTGAAGGTGACGGTGAACTCCTTGCCGGACGGGTCGCCCTCCGGGGCCTCCGGGACGTACTCGCCGAGCGTGTGGGAGATGGCGTTGAACAGCGGCTTGTCACCGTCGCCCGAGGTGATGGACGGGTTCTGCGCCGCCCACTTCAGGAAGTAGTCCGCCGCGGTGACCGGGGTGCCGTCGGACCACACGGCGTCCTCGTTGATGGTGTACTTCACCTGCAAGGGGTCGTCGGAGATCTTCTCGTAGGTGCCGTACTCCTCGTTCTGGTAGATCTCCCCGTCCGTGCCGAAGTAGGCGAAGGTGGAGATGATCCGCTCGGTGACCGCGGAGTTGTAGGTGGAGTAGGTCTCCGGCGTCATCGAGTTGTAGGAGATGAACTCGTCCTCGCCCACGGAGTACGCGATGGAACCGTCCTGGGTCTCGATGTCCCCCAGGTCCGCCAGGCCAGTGTCGGCGGGCTCGACGGTGTACTTCTCGCCGAACTCGCCGGTGGTGACCTCGCCGTTGCCCTCCGGGGCCGCGGCGTTGTCCCCGGAGTCCTCGGCCGGGCCGCCCGGCGCGCAGGCGGACAGGACGAGCGCCGAGCCGGCCATCAGGGCGGCAGCGGCAGAAAGCTTTGTGTACTTCATCAAAGCGTCTCCATTCAGACAGGTGCGATGCGTGCTGCGCCCGGGTCCGCCCGCCTGGGACAGGCGGGACGGTCTGCCCGGCCGGAATCCGGAAACCCCTCCCCGGCCGAATCGTGAGCGACACCACAATGTGTGTAGAAGACTAGCTTCACAACATGCGAAAGCACCATTGAATAGTCAGTGACCGTGAGTATCGTTACTTTCTCGTAACATGGGGGCCACCAGCGGAAACATGATGTTCTCAATGGTCCGCCGGCGGCCCCCGGAGAGCCTCACCGGGGCAGCTGTGGGCCGACCGGGAAGTACGCCAGGTAGGACACCCCGGAGACGTTGTACTTGAACTTGATTCCCATCACGACCCGGATGCCCACGTGCATCGACCACGCTGCCACGGCGAACAACCGGCCCAGCCGGGGATGCAGCAGGGACAACGGTGCACCGAGCTCCACGGCCAGGGACACCGCGGCCAGGGCCGTGAAGAGTTCCTTCTGCCGGTACAGGGCCGCTCCGGCCTCGGTCTTGGCCGAGCCGAACAGGTCCTTGCGCATCCCGTCCACGGCGATCTGGCCGCGCAGGACGTCGCCCTTGGCCCAGGCGAACCCCAGGGGGCCGCGGACCTTGGCCACCCCGGAGATGAAGTACACCGCGCAGGTGACCAGGTTCAGGGCCGTCGGGACCGCCCCGTAGGCCCGGTCGTAGCGGCGGGGCAGCAGGGTGCGCTCCCGCAGGAGCGCGTCCACGCTCAGCGCGTCGGCCGAGCGGCTGGTTCCGAGCACCATCTGGTGCAGCGTGAGCATGTTGTCGTTGTGCAGCAGCATCGTCCAGGAGTTGCGGTACGTGATGGTCCACAACTGCAGGGCCGCGTTCAGCGGGCCGGTCACCCGGTGCCCGATGCCGAGGGTCGCGGCGATGTTCACGGCCTGGGCGGCGTCGAAGAGCGCGTCCGCCACCGTAGGCGGCAGCGGTTTGCGCAGGATGCGCACGACTCCCACGGGCGTGAACTGACTGGCGTCCTGACGGTGCAGCTGGCGGAACATCCGGCGCCGGCGCAGGTTGTGCACGGCGGAGAAGGCCCCGGTGGCCAGCCGCAGCACGGCGGGACGCACCGGCTGGGCGGCCGGACGGAGATGATCGGTCAGGGTCTGGAGGATGCTCATCGGGCCGGCTCCTGGTGCTCCACGTGCGTGACGATGCCGGCGCGGTCCTGCCGGACGGTGGTCTCGGTCCGGTAGTCCCCCGGCGTGTTCCCCACTCCGACGGGCAACGGTGGGGTGTGACCGAGCGCCGAGCGGGCCATGGGCCCGGTGGGCGGGCCCTGGGGGTCCTGGTCCCGGTCCGTGCGCGTCGCCTCGACGGCGACGGCGGCGCCCCCGACGTCGGCGCGGGCGTGGACGGTCTCGGTCTGCGGTGTGGTGTTGCCCGCGTAGTAGGTGTCGAAGAAGTAGCGCGAGCGCACGACCTCGATCCGGACGATGGCGGCCTCGCGACGCCGCCGGACCGCGCCGGGGCCCGTCCCCCTCGGGTCGGGCCGCCGCCGCTGGGCGGCGAGGGAGTCGGCGTACCGCTGGGCCACCTCCGCGGCCCGGCCCTGCCGGACCATGCGGGCCACCTGCTTGCGCACCTGGTTCAGCCCGCCGGCCCCGAAGTGGCTGTAGTGCGGCACGACCCGCTCGCCGTCGGCGGTGAATCCGGCCACATGGGGCACCCGGGCCCGGTCCTTGCGGTTCTCGGAGAACATCGGATACGTGGACAACGGGAAGGAGTCTTGCTCGTTCTTGTCCTGGCCGTTGAAGTAGTGCCGCACCGGGGACAGCAGCGCGGCGGCGAAGGCCGCCCCGGCGGCCAGGGCCCACAGGTCACGGCCCGAGACGGACGGACTGGGGACCGGCGGGTCCGTGAGAGCCTGCGGGACGAAGAGGGCAGGGGGGTGGAGGTCGGTCACGGTCTGGGCCGTCCTTTCGGTGCGGTGCGAGTGTGATCGGGGCGCGAGGGTGGTCAGGGTGCGGGTGATGGCGGGGCGCTGGCGGGCGCGGCCGGGCACGCCCCGCGCGGGACGCGGTGCGGTCAGGGTGTGGGAGATGCGGTGTGGTCAGCAGTGGTCGGCAGTGGCCGGAACGCCCGGCGGGTGCCGATGAGCCGGGGCCGGCGGCTCAGTGATCGCGCCAGCCTCCGCCGGCACGCCGGGAGTCGGCCATCGCCGCGTGGGCGGCGTGCAGCCCAGCCATGCCGTGCACGCCGCCGCCGGGCGGGGTGGAGGACGAGGCCATGTAGAGCCCGGGCGTGCCGGTGCGGTGGGGGCTCAGTACCGGTGCCGGGCGCAGCACCTGTTGCAGGCCTCCCATCGACCCTCCGGCGACGTCCCCGCCGACGAGGTTCGGGTTCCAGGCCTCCAGCGCCGAGGGGCGGGTCGCGACCCGGTGCACGACCCGGTCCCGGAAGCCCGGGGCGAAGCGCTCGATCTGCGCCTCGATGAGGTGCTCCACGGGCTCGTCGTAACCGCCCGGGACGTGGGCGTAGGTCCAGACCACGGTCTTGCCCTCCGCCTCACCGGTGGCACGGGAGGGGTCGGCGGCCTGCTGCTGGCAGACCATGACGAAGGGCTGGTCCGGCATGCGGCCGGCCTTGGCCTCGCGCTCGGCGTGCTCGAGCTCGGCCAGCGTGCCGGTCACGTGCACCGTGTTGGCGCCGGCGACCCGCTCGTCGGTCCACGGCACCGGTCCGTCCAGCAGGTAGTCGACCTTGGACACCCCCGTGCCGTAGCGCCAGCGCCGCAGGTGCGCGGCGTAGCGGTCGGTGAGGTCGGCGCCCTCCAGGGCCAGCAACTGCCGGGGGGTGAGATCCAACAGGATCGCGTCCGCTCCGGCGAACTCCCGCAGGTCCGTGACCTCGTGCTCGAGGTGGAGGCGCCCGCCGTGCGCGGTGAGCACGGCGGCGAGCGCCGCGGTGATGGCCCCGGACCCACCGCGGGCCACGGGCCAGCCGTGCGTCATGCCCAGGGCGCCGAAGATCAGGCCGAAGGCCGAGGTGAACACGTGGGACGGTGGCAGGATCGCGTGGATGGAGGAGCTGGCGAACAGGGACCGGGCCGCCTCGTCGCGGAAGACGGCGCGCCCGAGGGCCCCCGCAGGCCACAGCGCCCGCACCCCGAAGCGGGCCATGCTGACCGGGTGCTTCGGGAACCGCAGGAGCGAGGGACCGAGGATGTTCTCCAGGTGCGCGTCGACGTCCTCCACCAGCGGCGCGTGCAACCGGGCCCAGGCCGCGCCGTCGGCACCGAGTCCGTCCACGGTGTCCTGCAGGGTACGGTGCAGCAGGGCCGCCGGCCGTCCGTCCAGGGGGTGGGCCATCGGGTAGTCACCGTGCAGCCACTCGAGGCCGTGGGCGGTGAGATCGAGGTCCCGGAACACGGGGCTGGCCACGCCGAAGGGATGCCCGGCCGCCCCGAGGTCCACGATCGTGCCGGGGCCGAGCACGGGGGCGGAGGCCGAGGCCCCGCCGGGCGCGGTGTGCCGCTCGTAGACGTCCACCTCCCATCCGGCACGGGCCAGGACCGCGGCCGCGGTGAGGCCGTTGGGGCCGGACCCGACGACCACGGCCCGGCGTCCGTGGTCCTGCGTCGAGAAGGTGTGCGCCGGCTCGCGGGGGGTCTCGGGGTGCGACATGGTGACTGCTCCGTCCGTGGAAGATCCTGTGAATATCCTGCAAGTCCGATATGAGACGTCGATGAGCCGCGGATGAGACGACGATGAGGGTGGTGCCGGGCACCTCCCTCGAACCTAGCCGATCGTGCCGCGCCGCGGGATGGGCGCGGGCGGTCCCGCCGGGCCACCCTCGTCCGCCGCCACGGCCCGCAGGACGTCCGAGACCCGCACCAGCAGCCTCTTGTCCGCCGGGTGGCCGCTGGCCCGGTCGGTGACCAGTCCGACGGCCAGGTCCAGGTTCGGATCGGCCCAGCCCAGGCAGACGTCGGACCCGTTGTGTCCGAAGGTCTCCTGCGTGCTCGTGGCCCCCAACGGGCACCAGGCCCCGGTGCCGCCGAGCTGGATGCCGGTGCCCCAGCGGGTCGGCAACCGGGTCCAGGCGTCGCGGCCGCCCTCGGAGCTGGGGGTGCACAGTGCGGTGCGCTCCGGCGCGGTGAGCAGGTACCGGTAGAACAGCGCGAGCTGGCGCGCCGTCGTCGAGATCCCCGCGGCCGGGATCCGGGCCTGGCGCACGGAGCGGCGGTTGACGACGGCGGCGACCACCGGACCCCCGGGCAGGGAACGGATCGAGCCGTCGAGGGGCAGGCAGCGGTGCAGCTGGTCGTCCGGGACGCCGGGGTGCACGTCCCGCAGGCCGGCCGGGGCCAGCACCAGGTCCTGCAACAGCTGTGGCCAGGTCCGCCCGGTGGCCCGGCGCGCCACCTCCGCCAGGATGAACCCGAAGTCCAGGGGCTGGTAGGCGGAGAGCCCCGGATAGCGCCGGTCCCGGCGCCGGCCCGCGGCCACCCGCGCGACCGATGCCTCGAGCCGGTGCATCGCCAGGACCGCGGCGGGGTAGGGCCCGGCGGTCGGGGCTGCCGAGCGGTGGGTGAGCACCTCGCGCACGGTGGTCGCGGCCTTGGACCCGTCGGCGCCCGAGCCGTACGCGGGCCAGTACCGGGCCACCGGGTCGTCGAGGCGGAGCACACCGCTGCCCGCCAGGCGGTGCACGATCAGGGAGGTGAAGGGCTTGGAGGCCGAGAACAACCAGCCCAGCGCGTCCGGCGCGCACCCGACGGCACCGTCCAGCATGGTGCGGCCGCGGTGGATCACGCACAGCTGGACGCAGGCCCCGCGGGAGGCGGCCAGCGCGAGTGCGTCCCGCCAGCCCGCGTCCGGCGCGCGGCCGGGGCCCGGTGCCGTCATCATGTCTCCAGCGTACTGAGGCCGCCCGAACGGGCCCCTACACTCGGGACATCGCCCGGGCACACGGGCGGGCCGCGGACACACAGGACGGTTCGACGTGGAGAATTTCTGGCTGGCGCTGGGGCTGACCCTGCTCGCCGGGATGTGCACGGGCGTCGGTGGGCTCGCCTCCGTGCTCCCACGGCGCACCAGCGGTCCCTTCCTGTCCGTGGCGTTGGGCTTCTCCGCCGGGGTCATGCTCTACGTGTCCTTCATGGAGATCATGCCCAAGGCGCTGGACTCCCTCACCGCAGCCACGGACGCCACGGCCGGCCCGTGGGCCACGGGGGCGGCGTTCTTCGGGGGCATCCTGGTCATCGGCGTGATCGACCGGCTGGTCCCCGAGCCGATCAACCCGCATGAGCCCGGCCAGGTGCGGGACCCTGCCACCGCGGCCCGGCGCCGGCGGATGATGAAGACCGGCACGGTGACGGCCCTGGCGATCGGCATCCACAACTTCCCCGAGGGGTTCGCCACCTTCGTGGCTGGGCTGACGGACCTGTCCATCGCGCTGCCCGTGGCCCTGGCGATCGCCCTGCACAACATCCCCGAGGGCGTGGCCGTGGCCGTGCCCATCCGCGAGGCCACCGGGTCGCGGCGCAAGGCCGTGCGCTGGTCCTTCATCTCGGGACTGGCCGAGCCCGCCGGCGCGTTGATCGGCTTCGCCCTGCTCCTGCCCTTCATGAACGACTCCACGCTGGGACTCACCTTCGCCGTGGTGGCCGGGATCATGGTCTTCATTTCCCTGGACGAGCTGTTGCCCACCGCCCGCGAGTACGGCAAGCACCACCTGTCCATGTACGGCCTGATCGCCGGGATGGCCGTCATGGCCGTCTCCCTGCTGCTGTTCGCCACGATGTGAGGCAGGTGCGGGATGCCTGAGGCGACGGTGTAGAACAGGTCCATGACCTGTGACCGCCCCACCGACGCCCGCCCCC
>DATBUG010000308.1:0-1637 GCA_036516315.1 Citricoccus sp. | reverse complement strand
CCGCGGGGGTCACCGGTGCGGTGGTGCGCCCGGCGGGCGGGGCCGACGTCGTGCCCCGGGCCGCGCGCGACGCGCCGGCACCGGTGTCCCAGGCGACCGGCATCTCGTCCATGCCGCGGAACACCCAGCCGCCGGGCCGTGCCGGGCGGTCCGGGACGAGGTCCAGGCCGGGCAGGGCGCGGAACAGGCGGGGCAGCGCGACGTCGGCGACCTCGGCGCGGGCGACCCAGGCCCCGAGGCAGACGTGCACCCCCTTGCCGAAGGCCAGGTGCGCACCCTCGCCGGCACGGCGGAGGTCGAAGCGGGCCGAGTCGGACCACTGCGTCTCGTCGCGGTTGGCCGAGAGCAGGCAGATGCCGAGCTTGGCGCCGGCCGGCAGGTGCACCCCGCGCAGGGCCACGTCCCGGGTGGTCTGGCGGGAGTACATGCCGATCGGGGCGACCCAGCGGATGGCCTCGTCGAAGGCGGCGTCCCACAGGCCGGGGTCGGCCTCCACGAGGCGGCGCTGCTCCGGGTCCCGCAGCAGCGCCCAGGTGGCCACCCCGATCGCGTCCCGGGGTTCGTTCAGGCCCCCGCCGATGGTCATCTTCAGGTTGGCCCGGATGGACTCGACCGGCATCTGGTAGTCGGGCAGGGCGACCAGCGCGGAGAGCAGGGAGTCGTCCGGGTGGCGGCGGTGCCAGTCGAGCATCTCGTCCAGGGCGGCATCGACCTCGTCGAACGACGCCTCGCCCTTGGCCCACACCTCGGGGTCGTCGGCGTAGTTGCCGGTCGCGTCGATCATGGTCTGGGACCAGCGCTGCAGGTCCTGCTGGGTGACGTTGTGCAGGCCCGTGATGGCCCGCAGGTTCTCCGCCGCGTACGGGGCCGCGAAGTCCCACACCAGGTCCGCGCCGGGGCCCTTCTCCCGCAGCTCGGCGAGGTAGCGGTCCGCGTTGCGTTCGAACACCGGGCGCCAGGCGCGCTTGACCACCGAGGGCCGCAGCACCGGCTGCCAGGCCCGGCGCTCGACGGCGTGGTCCGGGTCGTCCTTGCGCAGCATGGAGTGCCCCATGGCCCGGATCATCAACGATCCCTGCTCGTTGGCGGAGAAGGTCTCCTGGTCCAGCTCGGTGTCATGCACGGCGTCGTAGGAGGTGATCAGGTAGCGGTTCACCGCCGGCACCCAGTGCACCCCGCCCTCGGCCCGGAGCCGCTCGAAGGCCGGGAACGGGTCGGCGTAGAGCTCGGGGATGGTCACCCAGTCCGCCACCGGGGCCGGGCGCGATCCGTCGGGGGCACCCGGAGCGTGCGGGGTGCCCGTGGCCTCGTGGGGTGCCGGTTGCCGGGCTGCGGGCCGCGGGCTGGCGGTGCGGGAGGTGGCGGTGCGGGAGGTGGCGGCGTCGGTCATCTCAGGCGTCCTCGTGGGGGAAGGCGTAGGGGAAGGCGTAGGGGATGGGCAGGGCATCGGGAGAAACGGCGGCCGAAACAGTCGTCACCGCGGCGGAGGGGTGGGTCTGCACCTCGAGCGGGGCCAGCGGAGTGCCCTCGCGGTAGTGCCCGAGGAACAGATCGGCGCCCTCCTCGGTCAGCAGGGGCTCGCCGTAGTGGCAGAGTCCGGGCGCGGGCCCCGGAACACGGGAGCCCAGGCTGGCCAG
>DATBUG010000307.1:0-2931 GCA_036516315.1 Citricoccus sp. | reverse complement strand
CTGATCACGGCGGACTGCTCCGGCGTCGGGGCGTGCTGGCCCAGCCGCTCGGCGAGCTCCTCCGGGGTGTACTGCGCCACGGCGGCCTGCTGGGTCATCGGTGCCATTCGGTGGCCTGCCTTCCGTCGGGGTGGATGGGGCACACGGTGGGCAGCGCGCACCCCGGGTCGTCCGGGCCTCCGTGGACCGCGAGGAACCGTGGACCCACCATGTGGGCCGCGGCCGTGAAGACCTGGTCCAGGGCCCACTCGTCCTCGGCGGACAGCGCCGGCTGGTCCTGGATCTTGACGGACTTGTTCTTGGTGCGTAGTTGCACGAGGGCGGCGCCACCGGGCTCCGTGGCCCGCTCGAGGTCTTGGTCCGCCACGGCGCCGGCCGCGACGGCGGCCTGGTAGACGCCCAGCTGCGGCAACTGGAGCAACTCCGCCTTGGACGGTTCGCGCCGGCCCGTCTTGAGGTCGACGATGACCGGCCGCCCGTCGGCGTCTCGTTCGAGCCGGTCGATGCTGCCGTTGATGCGGACCCGGAGGCCGCCGCGCTCGAGCTCCTGGTGGAAACGGTGCTCGACGCCCACCAGGGTCCGCCCCTGGCGGGTCATCGTCCTCAGGTAGGCCACGAAGTACTCCAGCATCCGCCGCGCCTCGGCCTCGATCCGATCGGACTCCCAGCCCGGTTCCAGACCGAGGTCGGGCAGCCGGCGTTCCAGCTCGGCCAACAGGGCCTCGGGCGGGCCGTCCGGGTGCGCCTCGGCGACGGCGTGGATCAGGGTGCCGATCGACTGCGCCTGGGTGCTCCCCGGCTGGGAACCGGCCTGGTAGAGGAACCAGTTCAACGGGGATTTCAGGGCCGTCTCCACGCGGGAGGGCGAGACCGGGATGGCCTCACTGGACGCGTCCACGAGGGGTTCCTCGGTGGACAGCGGCAACAACCCCCACCAGTCGTGCGGGCCCGCTCCGCGGATGCCGCCGGCGGCCAGACGCGCCAGCGCGGCGGCCGCCTCGACCGCGTCGGCGTCGGGAGTCCCCCCGGGCCGGTCCGTCAGGCCGGCGGCCTCCTCGAGCCGGCGGCGCAGGCCGGCCACGAGAGCGGAGGCCGTGAGGGGCGCGGGCACGTCGGTCAGCGGGCGGGCTTCCTCCAGGTCCCGCCACGGGGACAGGATGTCGAGAAAGTCACTGGGCTGGGCGTCGTCGGAGGCCACCGCGATGCCCACGACGGTGCGGCGGGCCCGGGAGACGGCGGCGGAGAAGCTGCGCAGCTCATCCTGGCGCACCTCGGCGATGCGCGAACGCCGGTCGGCGATCGTCCCGCGCCCGGAGACGACGTCCGCGAGGTCGCCGGCCCCCAGCAACTGCCCGCGCAACCGGGTGTTGGGCCACACGCCCTCCTGCAGGCCGGCCACGATCACGGCGTCCCATTCCCGGCCCGCGGCGGTGGCGGGCGTCAGCACGGAGACGGAGCCCTCGTGGCGCGCCGTGGCCGCCAGCACGTCCATGGGCACATCCTGTGCCTCCATGTAGTCCGCGAAGGAGGCGGCCGAGGCACCGGGGAACTGGTCCACGTACCGTTCGGCGGCCTGGAACAGCCCGACGACGGCGTCCAGGTCCCGGTCCGCGCGCCGCGCCTCGGGCCCGGTCCCCGTCACCGCGTCCCGCTCCCATCGCCCCGGCCGGTCGGAGGCGTCCCAGAGCGCCCACAGGACGGTCTCGGCGGTCGCGGCCGGATCTTGGGCGGCCCGGCGTCCCGCGGCGACCATGCGCGCGATGCGCTGAAGTCCGGCGCCGGCGACGCGGTGGCCGTCCAACGCGTCCGGGTCCTCCAGGGCGCCGAGCAGCAGCTCGGTACTGGAGCGCGTGCCGCCGCGGGCGCGTTCGTCCCGCAGCAGGCGCTGGCGCAGCTGGCGCAGGTGCAGGGCGGTGGCGCCGCCGTAACGGCCACCGGCCAGCCACAGCACCCGGTCGATCTCCGGGACGGACTCCGGATCACCGGCACCGGCGGACACCATCCGGAGCAGGTAGAGCAACGGGGTGACGGCCGGTTCGGTCTTCAGCACCGTGTCCGAGAGGGAGTGGTTCACCGGGATGCCCTCGGACTCCAGGAACCGTCCCAGTTCCGCCACCAGCGGGCCGGACCGGGCCATCACGGCGATGCAGTCCAGGGCCAGGCCCTCGCGGTGGTGCAGGTGGAGCACCTGCTGCAGCACGAGGTGCTGTTCATGGGCCGGCGAGGCCACGAGGTGCACGGTGACCGCTTCCGCGGGCACCTCCTGGTCGCGCGCGGCGGCCTCCTCGTCCCCGTCCGGTGGCGCGTGGCCGGCCGGCAGCAGATCCTGGCGCACCCGGTGCATGTCCGGCTGGGCCGGGATCCGCCGGGCCACGCGCCGCCAGGCGGCCACGACGTCCTCCTGCATCCGGTGCCCACCGGCCAGGACCACCAGGTGGCCGCCCGCGCCGCCGGTGGCTCCGGTGGCTCCGGCAGCACCGGCGGGGCCGGGGGTCACGAGGCAGCCCGGGTAGTCGTGGACCAGGTCGGGACGGGCGCCACGGAAACCCTGGACGACGGTGTCCGGGCATGCCGTGGCCACCACGTCCTGGTCCTGCCCCAGCAGGCGGACGAGCCGGTGCACGGACGGCGTCGCCTCCTGCAGGTCGTCGATCACGAGCACGGGCAGGCCCGCCCGCTCGCTGTCCAGCAGGTCCGGGTAGTCCTCCAGGAGACGGCTGGCGGTGGTGATGAGCCCGGCAGGGTCGAACGCCTCGGACATGCCCAGGTCGAGGCGGTCCCGGTAGTCCTGGAGCAGGATGGCCGCGGCGGTCCACTCCGGACGCCGGTGGCGCTCCCCCAGCTCCTCGAGATGGCCCGGCTCGACCCCGTACTCACTGGTGCGGTCGATCAGCTCCCGCACCTCACGCCGGAAGCCCCGGGTGCCCACGG
>DATBUG010000306.1:0-11019 GCA_036516315.1 Citricoccus sp. | reverse complement strand
CGCCGACGCGCATCACGGGTGTGCGGCGTGCGAGGCGGCGTCCGAGGAGGGGATGCGGCTCAAGGACCTGGCCGAACGCCTGCGGATCGCGCCCCGGTCGGCCACGGAGGTGGTGGACCAGTTGCAGGCGAAGGGTTTGGTAGGGCGGCAGCCGGACCCGGTTGATCGTCGCGCCACCCGCATCGTGCTGACCGAGGAAGGCGCCCGGGTGCGGACCCGGATCCGCGAGGAGAGACGCCGGCAGGCCGGGGACTTCTTCTGCGTGCTGTCCGCGCCGGACCGGGCGGAGCTGGCGCGGTTGCTCGCCGCACTCGTGCGCTCGCATCCGTGAGGCACGTCCGTCCCTCACACCAGGATGGACAGGTCATGGCGGCAGGTAGCGGGGACCCGTCCATCCAACGATGACACAGTGGCATGGGCCGAGGAGAAGGAGCGGGGGTCCACCCCTCCGCGGGAATACCCGCCGCCCGGGATCTGCTGCACCAGGGAGCCCGTTTTCGATCCGGAAGGACCCCCATGGCCACCGTAGACCTCACCGTCGACACCTTCGGCACCACCGTCGCCGAGAACGACACCGTCCTCGTGGACTTCTGGGCCGCCTGGTGCGGCCCGTGCCGCCAGTTCGCCCCCGTCTTCGACGCCGCCTCCGAGAAGCACCCGGACGTGGTCTTCGCCAAGGTGGACACGGAGGCCGAGCAGCAGCTCGCCGCGATGGCGGGCATCACCTCCATCCCCACGCTGATGGCCTTCCGTGGGGGCGTGCTCGTGTTCTCCCAGGCCGGTGCGCTGCCGGGGTCCGCGCTCGACCAGTTGCTGGACCAGGTCAAGGGCCTGGACATCGCCGAGGTGCGGCGCCTGGCCGAGGAGCAGGCGGCGCAGCAGGAGCAGGCCACGCAAAATCAGGCAGAGCCCTCGGCCGACGACGCCGTCCAGTCCACGGCAGAGCAGCTCAATACGCTCCACGGCCGGTAGACCGGTCTGTCGCACCGGCCCGGGCGTTCGCCCACGCCGGCGAGCCCGCGGCTGGCCGCCCACCCACGGCGTACCGCGAGCGGATGTGACGTGAGGAATCATGACGAGAGGACCGCGTCCCGGACAACCCGGGGCGCGGTCCTCGTGCTGTCGATCAGCCGCTCGTGGCGCGGCCGTCGGCGCAGGTCAGTGCGAGTGTCCGGCCGCACCTCCGGGGACGGTCGCGCTACCGGAGATCGATCCGGTGATCCAGCTCATCATCCCGGCGCCCGCGTCGAACCTGGGCTTGCGTTCGACCCGGGACCACACGGTCTCGGGGCGGCGCTGGAGCAGGATGATGTTCTGTCCCTCCGGTAGTTCCTCGTCGATCGCGAACTCGATGTCCTGGGGCGCGCCCCCGTGCATCCTCTCGAGGTCCTTGCCGTGGCGGGCCAGGGTGAGGACCTGGTCATCGGACAGGCACAGGGCGTCCTGGCGCTCGGCGGGAACGTCCTGGGGGGCATCGCCGCGGCGGTATTCGATGTGCTTGTGCCCGGCCTCCCGGCGCAGCACCTCGAACGTGATCTTGTTGACCATGTAGCGGTCCGGCGTGACCTCTCCGCCCACCACGGACAGGCCCAGGCCCCAACTCGCCTCCAGCACGATCTGGGAGCGGTCCCCCGTGGTCGGGCTCAGGGTGAACATCACGCCGGCCGCCCGGGCCCGGACGGTCTTCTGGACGACGACGGCCATCTCGATCTCGTGCGGGGAGATGCCCTGCTTGGCGAGGTAGGCGAGCACGCGCCCGGTGAACACGCTGACGTAGCACCGGTGCACGTGGGCGATCACCTCCTCGGCCCCGGTGATGTCCACCCAGGTCTCGAACTCACCGGCGAAGCTGGCGTCGACCGAGTCCTCCGCGGTCGCCGAGGACCGGACGGCCACGGCGACGTCGTCCACGCCCGTGCTCTCGCACAACCGGGTGTAGGACGCACGGATGGTCTCGGCCACGTCGGCGGGCATGCCAACCTCGGCCATCCGGGCGGAGATGGCGGTCTCCGCGGCATCGAAGGCGGTCTGGTCCGCGTCATCGCCCAGCCCGTCGAGGACCTCCCGGGTGAACTCGAGCAGTCCCGCCTGGTCCAGGAAGCTGCGGTAGGCGGCCGCGGTGACCGCGAACCCGGGAGCGACCGGCAGCCCCCGGTCGGCCAGCTCGGCCAGGCTGGCCGCCTTGCCACCCACCTGGCGGGTGTCCTGACAGGCGGGGTCGGCGAAGTCCAGGGTGAACCGTTCGGCGGACGGGTTCATGACGGTCCTCTCGGTCGTGGTCGGGGACGGGGTGGCGGTGAGGCTCACGGTTCAGCCCTCCGTCCCGGTCGCGGCGGCGGCCGGGACGAGTTCGCCGTCCTGGAGGGCTTCTTCGGGTTCGAGGAACTCCACCCGGCCGGTGGTCCCGTCGATCCGCACCCGCTGGCCCGTGGTCAGCCGGGTGGTGGCGTACCCGGTGCCGACCACCGCGGGGATGCCGTATTCGCGGCAGACGATCGCGGCGTGGCACATCATGCCGCCAATGTCCGTGATGACCCCGCGGGCTACGGAGAACGCCGCGGCCCAGGACGGGGCGGTGATCGGTGCGACCAGGATCTCCCCCGGCTGCAGTTCCCCGAGCTGCTTCTCCGAGCGCAGCACCCGCACGGGCCCCTCCACCGTGCCCATGGACCCGGGCAGGCCGGTGAGGGCGTTCTCCTCACCGTCCGCACCGAGCCACTCGGCCACGCGTTCAGTGGTGACGCCGTAGTTCATCACGGCGAACGGGTCGGTGATCTGCTCCGGCGGGATGCCATAGGCCGGCTGGGCCGGGGCGGCCTGCAGTGCGGCCACGATCGGCCGGCGCCGGGCGACCTCGGCCCGCCACCGGCGCACGCCCTTGATCGGCGTGCCGATGGCCCAGGACTGGACCACGTCGGTGAGGGCCTGGTCGACCTCGAAGCGGTTGAGGTGGAACATGTCCTCCTCGTCCTCGAAGAGCCCGGCGGCGACGAGGACGCGGGAGAGCTCCCGGGCCTTGGCCCAGAACACGTTGTGGGTCCAGTGCTCCACGTAGATGTTGTGCTCCTCGATGTAAGGGAACACCGTCTGGGCCAGGCCGAGCAGTTCATCGAACTGGGCCGCTTCCTCGGCGGTCAGCAGGGCCCGGTGCTCGGCCACGAGCTCGTCCCGCTCGGAGCGGAGCTTCTCGACGGGGCGGGAGATGTCCTCACCGTCGGCGATCTTGCGGGCGTACCGGGCGATCAGGCCCAACGGGAGGGAGGGATCGGTGTTCCAGGTCTCCTGGTCATGGGTGAAGCCGTACTCGGCGAAGTAGTCGAACCAGGGGGTGCGTGTCTCGTCGAATGCGGCGAGCCAGGTCCGGCCGGCGTCGGTGTCCTCGAGCGTCGCCCGCAAGGCGGCCGTGGCCGCGGCCTTGTCCGCGTCGACGGCGGACGCCCCAGCCACGCCGGACTCCAGGGTCTCCACGAGCCCGAGCTCCACGGCCCGGGCGGCCAGGGCGCGCAGCTCGTCGTCGGGTCGGAAGGCCAGCACGTCGACCCCGGCCACGAGCCGCGAGATCGTCTGGTCCGTGATCTGCGGGAAGGCCTGCTTGCAGAACTGGAAGAAGGTGATGTACCCGCCGTAGCCGAGGTTCAGGAACTCGAAGTGGTACTGCCAGATGTTCAGGAACTGGTCGATGAGGCGGTGGTAGTTCTCCAGCAATTGCATGGAGACGGAGGTCCCCCTGGCCTCGAAGACGACGGCGTCCGGCTCGTACTCCGGCAGGGGGTCGAAGGTGAGGGCGCGCATGTCCTCGATGGCCCCGAGCATCTTCTCCTTCCATTTGCCGTACAGCTCCGGCCAGTTCTGGTAGTAGTACCCGGCGCGCTTCTGGAAGAACTCGGCCCGTTCCTGGATCTTCGCCGGATCGGTGATGCCCTGCGGTGCGATGTACACGTACCCGTTGACGATCTTCACGTCCAGGCCGAGGGAGACGGGCAGGGCGAAGATGCGCGTGGAGAAGGTCCCGACGCCGTAGTAGACGGCCTCGGCGCCCACGGAGTCGAAGGGGTGCGCACCGTGGGACCAGTGCATGGTGTCCGCGAACCAGAACAGGGACTCGTCATGGGCGCGGGTGTCCTCGGAGGGGACGAGGTAGTAGGGGTACATGGACTCCCAGCCCTCGGCCCCTTCGGGGGTCGAGGCCTCGGAGAAGTGGGGGAAGCGATCCTGGGTGGTCATCGGTGGCTCCTGGAGGGGTGGGGATAGTGCAGAGGAAGAAGAGGAAGGAGAACAGGACGAAGGCGTACTAGCGGCGGGCGCCGTCAGCCGGTCAGCCGGCCAACAGCGTGAACAGGTCAGCGATGCCGGGCACCGCCACGTCCGGGCGGTCCCGTCCCCGGAGGGCGGCCAGCTCGTCGGCGCTCGTGGCCCCGGAGAGCACGAGGGCGGCCCGCGAGCCCATGGCCCGGGCCAGGGCGATCTCTGCCGGGGCGTCCCCGACGATCGTGATCTGTGGGGCCGGCACGCCCAGCCTGCGCTGGAGGGTCTCGCCGAGCGCGGGGGAGGGCTTGCCCAGCACCTGCGGCGTCACGCCCGTGGCCCAGCCGATCGCGTGCGCCATCACGGAGGACACCGCGACGGACTTTCCCCGCCCCCCGTGGAACCACGGGCTGCTCACGGTGGTGTACAGGGCGGCGCCGGCGTCCACGGCCAGGCAGGCGGCGTTGAGCTCGTCCCGCGTGTAGGCGTCCTGGGCTCCCACCAGCACGACGTCGGCCAGCTCACCTGAGCGTGCGGCCCGCGGTTCGGCGAGGGGGTGGCCGAGGTCGGTGAGGGGACGGGTGATCCCCTCGGTGCCGAGGGCCAGCACCGTCGCCCCGGGGTGGTGGTGGGTGACGTAGTCGGCGGCCGCGGAGCCGGCCGTGATGAAGTCCTCGTCCCGGGCGTCCAGGCCGAGGGAACGCAGGTGCTCTGCATAGTGGGCGGGGGTGCGTTCGGAGGCGTTGGTGCAGATCACCACCGAGTGACCAGCCGCGTAGAGGTGCCGCAGCAACTCGACGGCCCCGGGCAGGGGAGTGCCGCCGGCCCCGCCGGCGCGTGCGGTACTGACGAGGCAGCCGTCTACGTCCAGCATCCACCCCCGGGAGGCGGTGACGGCCTCGAGGGCCCCCGGGTCCGGGGCGAACCCGCCGGGGAGGGATGCCGACGCCGGGACAGGTGCCTCGGTGCCTTGTTGGGTCCCGGAGGCGAGGGGCGAGGGGGCGCTCATGCTGGCTCCTGGGTGCTCGGGTACTGGGAGGGCGAGTCCACGGTGGCGCCCGCCGGGACGGGATCCCGGTGCAGGGAGAAGGTGGTCTCACCGTCGGAGACGGAGATCGAGGTACCGCGAGGGGTCGAACCGATCGAGGACAGCAGTGTCTTCAGACCACGGGCCGGAGCGGTCCGGGAGGCCTGGTACATCGCATCGACCTGCTCACCGGGCATCACCGCGCGCAGCAGCAGCTCCTCGTCCTTCAGGGCCTCGCCGAAGCGGCGCCTCAGGTCCTTCAGCGTGACGGACTGGCCGTCGTCGGGAACCTGGCGACCACGCTCCGTGGACAGCGCGCGGTCCTTCAGGTCCGGATCCACCTCACCGGGCAGGGGGCCGAAGTCCCCACGGATGAGGTCGATGACCTCGTCCGCGATCTGCCGGTAGCGCTCGCCCGTCATCACGTTGAGGGTGGCCTGGGTGACGATGTACTGGGCGAAGGGGGTCATCACGATCGGCCAGCCCAGGTCCTTCCGGACCTGCACGGACTCCTCGATCACGGCGTCGAAGAGGTGCTCCTGGCGAATCTCGCGCAGCTGTCGCCGGGTGGTGGACTGCACGCCGCCCGGGATGTTGTGGCGGTAGAAGGCCTCGTCGTACTCGCTCGGGCTGCCGGCCGGCAGGTTCTTGATCCTCGCCTGGCGTTGCAGGTAGGTGCTCGCCGCGGCCATGGCGTCCGTGTCCACATAAACCTCGTGGCCCCGGGCCCGCAGGTTCGCCACGAGCCGCTGGGCCTCAGGGTGCGAGGGGCCGTTGGCCAGCGGCGGCAGCGCGCTGTGCAGCGTCCTCACACCCAGGTCCGCCGCCTCCAGCAAGACCAGGGGGGACAATCCGGTGGTGGAGTGCGCGTGGAGCTCCTGCAGGCCGTGACGAGGCATCGCCTGCTGCAGGTGCGGTACCAGTTCACGCACGCGGTCGACGGTCAGCAGGCCGGAGGGATCCTTGAGGTAGAAGCCGTCGATGTCCTCGGAGGCGTCCAGTTCGGCGGCGCGGTCCATGAAGTACTGGTCCGTGTGCACCGGGCTGGTGGTGTAACAGATCCCGCCGATGACCTCCTCGAAGCCCACCCGCTTGGCCATCGCGGCGATCTTCGCGGCGGAGGCCATGTCATGCATCGGGTCGACGACCCACATCTTCGTGATGCCGTTGCGGGCCAGGACGGAGTAGGCCAGTTCCAGCACGGCGTCCGGGGTGCGGTGGAAGGTGATGAACCGCTTGCCGGTGGTGAGGAAGCCGAGCTGGGTGTTGCGGGCCCGGTCCCGGGCCGCGCGTAGCCGCTCGAAGGGGTCCTCGCGGTGGTAGCGGACGGCGGTCGCCAGGATGGTGGAGGTGGCCAGCTCGATGGTGCGGTAACCGACCCGGTCCAGGTCCGGGACGACTCCCTCGACCATGCGGGTCGTGACCCCCGTGGCTCCCCACAGGGACTGGTTGCCGTCCCGCAGGGAGACGTCGACGAGGCTGATCTCGCTCATGCGGGCACGCCCTCTCGGATGCTGGTCAGATGCTCGAGCTCGTGGTTGAGCCAGTGCGTGGTGACGCTGTTGTCCCGGTAGTCGGGATGGGCCAGGATGCGCTGCAGCAGCGGCAGGGACGTGGTCGTCCCCTCGATGGTGAAGTGCTCGAGCACGTGTTCCATGCGCCGGATCGCGGTGGTGCGGTCCGGTGCCCAGACGATCTGCTTGCCCATCAGCGCGTCGTAGTACGGCGGGAACAGGTAGCCCTCGTAGAGGTGCGAGTCCAGGCGGGATCCGCCGGCCGCTCCGGGGGACCAGCGGGTGATCCGCCCCGGGGAGGGGGCCAACCCGCGCGCGGGGTCCTGGGCGGTGATGCGGCACTCCACGGCGTGTCCGGTCAGTTGCACGTCCGCCTGGGTGATCTCCAGCGGGGCTCCCAACGCGGCAAGGATCTGTTGGCGGACCAGGTCCACCCCGGTGACGGCCTCCGTGACGGGGTGCTCGACCTGGAGCCGGGGATTGACCTCGAGGAAGGCCAGCTCGTCACGGGCGGCGTCGTAGAGGAACTCCACCGTGCCCAGGCCCACGTAGTCCAGCGCCTCCGCGATCCGCAGGGCGCTGGCGTGCAGCAGGTCCCGGGTGGGCTGCGGGAGCGACGCGCAGGGGGCCTCCTCGATGACCTTCTGGTAGCGATACTGCACGGAGCACTCGCGCTCACCGAGTTGGAGGCGGTTCCCGTGGCGGTCCCCCAGGATCTGCACCTCCACGTGCTTGGCGTCGGTGACGAAGCGTTCGAGGAACACGAGCCCGTTGCCGAAGGACGAGGCGGCCTCCGAGGAGGCCAGCTGCCACGCGTCCTCGAGGTCCGCCGGGGAGCCGACCAGCTTCATGCCGCGACCCCCACCGCCGTAGGCGGCCTTGACGAGGACGGGGTAACCGATCCGCTTGGCCAGCGCCCGAACTTCCTCGACCGTTTGCGCCGTGCCGCCGGCGGAGACGGGCACGCCCACGGATTCCGCGAGCCGCCGGGCGGTGAGCTTGTCCCCGAGCGCGTCCAGGGCCTCCGGGGACGGGCCGATGAACACGAGGCCCTCCTCCGCGCAGCGCCGGGCGAACGTCGAGTTCTCGGACAGGAAGCCGTAACCGGGGTGGACGGCGGTGCACCCGGTGGCGATTGCGGCCTGCAGCACGGCGTCCATGTTCAGGTAACTGTCCGCAGGCCGGGGGCCGCCCAGGACCACGGTGCGGCCGGCCCGGCGCGCGCCGAGCGTCTCCCGGTCGGCGGTGGAGACGCCGAGCACGGTCTCGAGGCCGAGGCGGTCGCAGGCTTCGATGAGCCGCACCGCGATCTCCCCGCGGTTGGCGATGAAGATCCGGGTGGGGCCGAGGTGGCCGGTGACGGAGGGCGAGGTGCTCATGCGGAGACCTTCACGGCGAACAGCGGTTGGTCGAACTCGGCGAGATCGCCATCGGACAGGTACACCGCGGCGATCTCGCCGCTGGTGCCGGCCGGTACCGAGTTCATCAGCTTCATCACCTCGATGATGCAGAGGGTGGTCTCCGGCCCGACGACGTCGCCCACCTGGACGAAGGGCGCAGCTCCGGGCTGAGGGGCGCTGTAGAAGGTGCCCAGCATGGGCGCCCTGACCAGGATGTGGTCCTCGGTCAGGTCATCAGGGTCCAGGCTCCCTCCGGTGGATGACGGTGCAGTAGCGGGGTTCGGAACCGGGGTGGTGGTTGCGGCGTCCTGGCCGGCCGTCGCCGGCGACGCAAGAGCGGCTGCAGCGGGCACGGCGGGGGAGGACGGTGCGGGTGGCGCCGCGGCGGGGACGGCCTGCAAGGAACTGCTGGCGCTGTCCAAGGGGCCGCAGTCGTGGCCGCCGCGACGGACGTGGAGGCGGAAGTCACCCTTTTCGAAGCGGAGCTCGCTGAACTCGGCCTGGTCCAACTGTTCGATGATCGCGGCGAGTTCTTCGAGGTCGACGTTCATGCGCTCTGGTCCTTCGGTTCGGAGACGGGGCTCGGGACGTGAGTGTGAGGGGAATCACGTTGATGGCGAGCGTAGGCAGTGGCACCCGGGCGTTCCACGCTTCGCGAGGAGATTCCGCCTTGAGGAATATGCGCTCTCCGGGCGGGACTGCTACCCGCCGCCTTTGCTGCGTACAGATCTGCGGGCAACATTGTCGTTCCTCACGGCGGAATATGCGCCGGTCCTGTGGATCCGTGCCTCTCGGCTGGGTACGTTCGAGCACGACCTGACCGTGTTCCCCATCACCCTGCCCGTCACCGACCGAGCCCGCGTTGGATGCCTGCGTGCCTGATGGTGAACCGTCCGACGGACCCGATCCCTGGAGGCTGTCCATGACCCCGAACGCCGCAGCTGAGGCATCGCGCGCCTCGACCGCGCCCGGCACTCTGCTGCGCCCGGCACCGCCCCGCAGCGACTGGCACCGGACCCGCATGGGCCGATTCCTCGAGGGCATCGAGTCCCGGTACGGCCAGCGCTTCGAGACCTACGAGGACGCATGGTCCTGGTCCGTGGAGCACCTCGAGGACTTCTGGCAGGAGATCTGGGACCACTTCGAGGTGATCTCCCACTCCCCGCACACCGCCGTGCTCGCCGAGCGCACCATGCCGGGCGCGCAGTGGTTCCCCGGCGCCACCCTGAACTACGCCGAGCACGTCTTCCGCTCCCTGCGGGCCCGCAGCGGGGACGTCATGGTCACCTCGCGCAGCCAGACCAACGGCTCGGTCGAGTGGACCGGGGCGCGGTTGCTCGACGAGGTCGCCCGCATCCAGGCCGGCCTGGTCACCCGGGGCGTCGGCCGGGGCGACCGCGTGGCCGGATACCTGCCCAACATCCCCGAGACTCTCGCCGCCTACCTGGCGACGACGGCGCTTGGTGCCATCTGGTGCGCAGTGCCGCCGGAGATGGGCCCGCAGTCGGTCCTCGACCGCCTCACGCAGCTCGAGCCGAGCATCCTGCTGGCGATCGATGGGTACGTCTACGGTCGGCGCGAGATCTCCCGGGCCGGCGACCTGCAGCGCATCCGGCAGGGCCTGCCGGGAACGCGGACGGTCCTGCTGCCCTACCTGGACCCGGAGGCCCGGGCCACCGAGGGGGCGGAGACCTGGGCGGAGTTCACCGGCCGGACGGCGCCCGACGCCGGTCCCGCGCCCGACGCCGGTCCCGCGCCGGACGCCGGGACGTCACCGGCCGGCGTCGGGACCGTGCCGGACGTGCAGGTGGAACCGGTGCCGTTCGACCATCCACTGACCGTGCTGTTCTCCTCGGGGACCACGGGCAAGCCGAAGGCGATCGTGCACTGCCACGGGGGGATCCTGCTCGAGCACCTCAAGGCGCACGGGCTGCACTTCGAGATGAGCGAGGCGGACAATGCCTTCTGGTTCACCACCACCGGCTGGATGGTATGGACGATGGGCATGTCCTCGCTGCTGCTCGGCGCCTCCGTGGTGCTCATGGACGGGGACCCGAACCATCCGTCCCTGGACGGCGAGTGGTCCCAGTGGGCGGTGATGGCGGAAACCCGGTCGACCTACATGGGCACCGGCTCCGCCTACCTGGCCGCGTGCGCCCACGCCGGGTTGCGACCGGGCGCCCAGTGGGACCTGTCCCGGCTGCGCGAGATCCAGTGCTCCGGCTCGCCGTTGGCCGCGGACGTGGCCGGGTGGATCATGGTCGAGATCAACCCGGGCCTGCTGCTCGCCCCGACCTCCGGAGGCACGGACATCTGCGCCGCGTTCGTCGGCGGCAGCCCGCTGACGGCCGTCTACGCCGGGGAGATGTCCTGCCGTCCGCTCGGCACCTCCGTGCAGTCCTGGGACCCGCAGGGCCGGCCGCTGACCGGTGAGGCCGGGGAACTCGTCTGCACGCAACCGTTGCCTTCGATGCCCGTGTTCTTCTGGGGTGACGAGGACTTCGCCCGCTACCGGGAGAGCTATTTCAGCACCTACGAGGGCGTGTGGCGCCACGGGGACTGGCTGGTGGAGACCGAGCGGGGGTCCTGGGTGATCACCGGGCGGTCGGACGCCACCCTGAACCGCGGGGGAGTGCGGCTGGGGACGGCGGAGTTCTACGCCGTCCTGGAGACCATGCCCTCGGTGGCCGATGCCATGGTGCTGCACTTCGAGGACGCCACCGGGATGGGCCGGCTCGTGCTGCTCGTCGTCGCGGCCGGCGAGGTCTCCCGGGCCGAGGACCGCGCAGCACTGGAGGCGTCCCTCCGCACCAGCCTGCGCACCGAGTTGTCT
>DATBUG010000305.1:0-2925 GCA_036516315.1 Citricoccus sp. | reverse complement strand
GGGACATGGAGACGATGTAGTCGATCAGCTCGGACTGCTCCACGCCGACCTCTTCGGCCTCGGCCACGGCGTCCAGGATGATCTCGTTGCGGAACGCGGTCTCGGCGTTCTTGCGGACCTCGGCGCGGTGCTCCTCGGTGTCGTGACCCGGCTCCGCGGAGGCCTGTGCCTGCTCGGAGTCGAAGTGCTGGGAGATCTGGTCCTCGATGACCTTCTCGGGCACGGGGACCTCGATGAGCTCCACGAGCTTGTCCAGCACCTTGTCGCGGGCCTCGATGCCCTGCTCCACCACGGCGGACTCGGCAGCCTGCTTCTTCAGGTCCTCCTTGAGCTCGGCCATGGTGTCGAACTCGGAGGCCAGCTGGGCGAACTCGTCGTCCGCCTCCGGCAGCTCGCGCTCCTTGACGGCACCGAGCACCACCTTGACAGTGGCCTTCTCACCGGAGTGCTCGCCACCGGCCAGGGTGGTCTCGAAGACGGCGTCCTCGCCGGCGGACAGGCCCTCGAGCGCCTCGTCCAGGCCCTCGAGCATGGTGCCGGCACCGACCTGGTAGGACAGGTCCTCGGCGTGGTCGACCTGCTCGTCCCCGACGGTCGCGGTCAGGGTGATGGTGACGAAGTCGTCCTGGGCGGCGGGGCGGTCCACGGCCTTGAGCGTGCCGAAGCGCGAGCGCAGCTCGTCCAGAGCCTTCTGCTCGTCCTCCTCCGAGGCGGCGGCGGGCTCCACCGAGACCTTCAGGCCCTTGTACTCGGGCAGCTCGACCTCCGGACGCACGTCCACCTCGACGGTGAACTTCAGCGGCGCCTCATCGTCGCCGTCCACACCGGGCATCGAGGTGACCTCGACCTCGGGGCGGGCCATCGGGGTGACCTCGGTCTCGCGCAGCGCCTCCTGGTAGAAGTCGTTGAGCCCCTCGTTGACGGCGGTCTCCACCACGTAGCCGCGGCCGATGCGCTGGTCGATGATGCGCGCCGGAACCTTGCCCTTACGGAAGCCCGGGACCTGGATCTGGTTCGCCACGGCCTTGTAGGCCTCGTCCAGGCGCGGCTTGAGGTCCTCGAAGGGGACCTCGACGTCCAGCTTGACCCGGGTCGGGCTGAGGTTTTCTGCGGTGCTCTTGACCACTTAGGACTCCTGTGTGGATTGCTTGTCTCGTCTAATGGGCACTTCAGCTGCCCGGCCGCCGGGCATCCGGTGAATCAGGCCGCTCCGGCGATCGGGGCGACCATGACGTCGGGGTGACAGGATTTGAACCTGCGGCCTCACGCTCCCAAAGCGCGCGCTCTACCAAGCTGAGCTACACCCCGCAGACGGCCCTGGCCGTTTCTGGCCAGAGACCAGTGTACGCATGACCGGGCCGTGCTCCGCATTCCGCGGCCTTCCGGACGCGGCGCACGGCCGCGCGCTGCTTTGCGGCAGCGGCTGCATCCTTGATAGGCTCTACCTCGCCGTCCACGGCCGTACCGGCCGGACGTGGCACCGTGGGGATGTAGCTCAATGGTAGAGCCCCAGTCTTCCAAACTGGCTACGCGGGTTCGATTCCCGTCATCCCCTCCACGCTCCACGAAGGCCCCTGACCGCCACCGGTCGGGGGCCTTCGTCGTCCGTTGTCCGCGCCGCCCTGTGCTCAGCGGTAGTCCTCGACGTCCAGCCGCTCGGGCCCCGCGGCCTCCATCGCCTCGATGAACCGCCAGGCGTCCGGACGGGAGCCGTCGACGTCGGTCAGACCGTAGTGCTCGGCCAGTTCGTGGGAACTCACCGAACGGGTGTTCCACTGCTCGCGCCGCGGATCGGCGGCCAGCGCGGCGATCCCGCGGGCCAGCATCGCCGGGGTCTCGGAGATCACGAACGCGTACGGCGGCACCGCCTCGGGCCGGTCCGCATTGGCCTCGGCGGCCTGGCGCCACGTCTGCTCGGTCACCCCGAAGGCGTCCAGCATCATCTCCGAACGCAGCCACCCCGGGGTCACGGACACTGCCGCGCCCCCGTGCGCCCGCAGCTCATGGCCCTGCGCGAAGGCCAGCCGGTCCACAGCAGTCTTGGTGAGGTCCAGGAACACCGTCTCCCGGAAGTGCGCGGCGTTGTAGGACCGCGTCCCGTCCGTCACCTCGACGACGAGCCCGCCGGGGTGGCGCACCAGCAGCCCCAGCGCGGCATGGCTGGTGTACAGGTGGGCGCGGAACCCGGCGTCGAACAGGCGCATGCCGGCCTCCAGGTCGTAGTCCCACAGCGGGATCCCGAACTCCACGTACGCCTCGCCACCGATGTCGTTCACCAGGATGTCTAGCCGGCCCTGGTCCCGGTCGATCCGGGACACCAGCTCCTGCACGGCCCCGGCGTCGAGGTGGTCCACCACGACGGCGTGGGCACTGCCGCCCTCCGCGCGGATGAGGTCCGCGGTGCCCTCGATGGTCTCCGGGCGGCCGTAGTCCGACGGCCGGGTGGCCGTGGAACGCCCCGTGCAGTACACCTCGGCACCGGCCCGCGCCAGCTCGCGGGCGATCGCCCGGCCGGCACCCCGGGTGGCCCCGGCCACGAGCGCCACCCGGCCGCCCAACGGCGCGGCGTCGTGGCCCCCGCCGGACCGCTCACCCGCTTCGCCCTCAGGTTCGCGTCGTCGCTCCATGCCGCACCCTCCCGCTCCGTCGTCAGCCGTCCCCGGGCGCCACCGAGGCCCCGGCGCCTCCATAGTGGCAACCACCCTCACGGCGCGACACCCCTGACCCCGCGTGACCAGTGAATTAAGCGTTGACTTATATAAGTACACGCTGAACAATGGAGGCCATGCACGCGTTGGACGTCCTCGGTGACCCGGTCCGGCGGCGCATCCTGGAGATGCTCGTCGACGGTGAGCTGAGTGCGGGCGAGATCGGGGCGGTGATCCGGGCGGAGTTCGGGATCAGCCAGCCGGCGGTCTCCCAGCA
>DATBUG010000304.1:0-6527 GCA_036516315.1 Citricoccus sp. | reverse complement strand
GCGGGGCATGGAGCTGTCCGGCCTCGTGGTGCACGTCATGGGGGACCTCTACCGGCCGGCGGCACCCGATCCGGCCGCGACGCTGGCAGCCAGCGGCCCACGCTGGCGTGCCGCCGCGGTCCGTCGCCTCGCCGAGCCGCTGATTCCCGGGCCGTGGGTGGCGATCGGCAGGACGGTGGCCTGGGTTCACGCCGGAGGGCCCGCCCCCGGTGTGCTGGAGGCCTCCGTCGGCCGGTACCACCGCCGCCCGCTCGTACCCGGTCCCCTGCCGCTGCGGCTGGAACAGTCGGGCCTCGCCCCGGCGCCGCGCGGCGGGGATGAGGCCGGGGGTGCGACCGGGGACGTCGTCGAGGTCCACGGCCTGTGGTGCACGAGCGTGGACCGGACCATCGAGGACCTGCTGCGCGCCGGCCCCGCGGGCCCGGAACGGGCCGTCGCGCGGTCCTTGGTGCCGCTCAGCGCGCCGGGCCGGCTCCGGGACCGGTTCCAGTCGCGACGCCGGAGGCCGGGAATGGCGGCGGCCCGCTCGGCCCTCCACGACCTACTCGAGGCACAGGACCGCGGCGACGACCGGCAGCGGCCGTGAGGTCGCTCAGCCCTCGTCGCGCTGGCGCCCCGAGGTGCGGTACACGTCGTAGACGCCGTCGATGCGGCGCACCGAGGACAGCACGTGGCTGAGGAACTTCGGGTCCCCCATCTCGAAGACGAACTTGCTGATCGCCACCCGGCTGCGCGAGGTGTTCACCGAGGCCGAGAGGATGTTGACGTGGTGCTCGGCCAGCACGCGGGTGACGTCAGAGAGCAGGGACTTGCGGTCCAGCGCCTCGACCTGGATCTCGACCAGGAAGACCGAGGACTGGGTGGGGGCCCAGGCCACGTCCACGATCCGGTCCGGCTCGCTGCGCAACTGCTCGATGTTCCGGCAGTCCGCACGGTGCACCGAGACGCCCGAACCGCGCGTCACGAACCCGATGATCTCGTCCGGGGGCACGGGCGTGCAGCACCGGGCCAGCTTGGTCATCACGTCCCCGGAGCCCTGGACCATGACGCCGGAGTCGGGGTGCCGCGTGGGGGCGGCGATGGTGGTGATCGGCGCCGTCTCCAGCGACTCCTCGGGCTCCGGGGGCGCGACCTGCTTCTGCAGGTGCTCGACGACGTTCTGCACCGAGACGTGGGAGTCCCCGACCGAGGCGTAGAGGGCCGAGATGTCCGGCAGGTTCAGCTCGGCGGCCACCTGGGTGAGCGCCTCGGCGCTCATCAGCTGGTGCAGGGGCAGGTTCATCTTGCGCAGCTGGCGCGTCAGCTGCTCCTTGCCCTTCTCGATCGCCTCCTCGCGGCGTTCCTTCGAGAACCAGTGGCGGATCTTGTTCCGTGCCCGCGGACTGCGCACGAAGCCCAGCCAGTCCTGGCTCGGGCCGGCGCCCTCGGTCCGGGAGGTGAAGATCTCCACCCAGTCGCCGTGGTGCAGTTCGGAGTTGAGCGGGACCAGCTTGCCGTTCACGCGGGCCCCGATCGCCCGGTGGCCCACCTCCGTGTGCACGGCGTAGGCGAAGTCCACAGGGGTCGAACCGGCCGGCAACGCCATGACCTCACCCTTGGGCGTGAACACGAAGACCTCGGCCGCGTCGATCTCGGCACGCAGGGACTCCAGGAACTCGTTCGGGTCCGTGGTGTCCTTCTGCCAGTCCATGACGGAGCGCAACCAGCCCGGGGTCTGGTCCCCGGTGCCGGCCGTGCCTCCGGCCGCCTGGTCCTTGTACTTCCAGTGCGCCGCGACGCCGTATTCGGCGCGGCGGTGCATCTCGTGGGTGCGCAGCTGGATCTCCACGGGCTTGCCGCCCGGGCCGATCACCGTGGTGTGCAGTGACTGGTACATGTTCAGCTTGGGCATCGCGATGTAGTCCTTGAAGCGGCCCGGCAGCGGGCTCCACTTCGAGTGCAGCACGCCCAGCGCGCCGTAGCAGTCCCGGACGGAGTCCACGAGCACGCGCACGCCCATCAGGTCGTGGATCTCGTCGAAGTCCTTCCCACGCACGATCATCTTCTGGTAGATCGAGTAGAAGTGCTTCGGCCGCCCGGTGACCACGGCGCGGATCCGCGCGTCCCTCAGATCCCGTTCGATCTGCCCGCGCAGGGCCGCCAGGTTCTTCTCCCGCTCCGGGGTCCGCTCCCCCACCAGACGCACGATCTCGGCGTACACCTTGGGGTAGAGGGCGGCGAAGGACAGGTCCTCGAGTTCCCACTTGATGGTGTTCATGCCGAGGCGGTGCGCCAGCGGCGCGTAGATCTCGAGCGTCTCCTTGGCCTTGCGGGCACTGGATTCCGGGGCCACGTACCGCCAGGTGCGGGCGTTGTGCAGACGGTCGGCGAGCTTGATGACGAGGACGCGCACGTCGTCCGCCATCGCGAGCACCATCTTGCGCACCGTCTCGGCCTGCGCGGCGTCCCCGAACTTCACCTTGTCCAGCTTCGTGACACCGTCCACCAGGCGGGCGACCTCGTCGCCGAAGTCGCGCCGCAACTGCTCCAGCGAGTAGCTGGTGTCCTCCACGGTGTCGTGCAGCAGTGCTCCGGCCAGGGTGGTGCCGGTCATCCCCAGCTCGGCGAGGATGGTGGCCACCGCCACCGGGTGGGTGATGTACGGGTCCCCGCTCTTGCGCCGCTGGCCGGCATGCGCCTTCTCCGCGACCTCGAAGGCCCGGATGATCAGGTCCAGGTCCTCCCGGGGGTGCCGGACCTTCAGCGTGCGGATCAGCGGCTCGAGGATCGGCGAGTAGTCGTGGGCGAGCCGCCCGGTCAGGCGGGCCAGGCGGCTGCGCGGCCGCCGGGAGACGATGGCCGCCGGTGCGACGGACGTGGGAGCGGGCGTCAGCTCGGCCGGCGAGACGTCGGCCGGCTGCGAGGTCGGCGTGGCCGAGGTGTACGAGGCCGTCCCACCACTGCGGGGCTCGGCGGGGGTGGGGCCATCCTGCGGTGCCGCGGCACCGGGCCGGGCGGATTCTGCACCCACGGCTGCCTGCCTTTCCGCGGCGGCGTCGGTCCCCCGCGCCACCGCACCTCACGGTCTGCACTCCCGCCGTGCGGGATACTCCAGTCTAGTCCGTCACGGTCGCGCCGGTCAGGCCGGTACGGTGTCCGTGCCGACGGGCGCGCCCTCACCGGACGAGCGGCGCTCGAGCACCCGCGCGTCGTTGGTCCGGATCCTCTCCTCCCCGGACCGCAGCACGGCGTACAGGGGGGCCTGGATGAAGATGGTGGCCAGGGTGCCGACGATGATACCGACGAAGATCGCCAGGGCGATGTCCCGCAACGTGCCCGCGCCCAGCAGGAACGCGCCGATGAACAGGATCGAGCCGACGGGCAGGATGCCCACCACGGAGGTGTTGATGGACCGCACCAGGGTCTGGTTGATGGCCAGGTTGACGTTCTCACCGAAGGTGCGGGTGGTCTCCTCCAGGTTGTGCTCGGTGTTCTCCCGGATCTTGTCGAAGACCACGACCGTGTCGTAGAGCGCATAGCTGAGGATGGTCAGGAAACCGATGATCGCGCTCGGCGTGACCTCGAAGCCGGTGGCGCCGTAGATGCCCGCCGTCAGGGCGACCACGTAGAACAAGCCGATCACGGCGGCCAGGGACATCTTCCAGGTCCGGAAGTAGAGGGCCATCAGCACGGTGACCAGGACGAGGAAGATGACCAGCCCGAGCACCATCTGCTGGGAGACGGCCTCGCCCCAGGTGGGTCCGATGTAGGTCGAGGTCACCTGGTCCTCACCGACCCCGTAGGCCTCCTGGAGGTTCTGGCCCACCGCCAGGGTCTGGTCGTCGTCCAGTTCGTCGGTCTGGACGCGCATGGTGCCGGGCGCGATGTTCGTCACGGTGGCCTCGGCGCCCGGCACGGCCTCGCTGACGGCCTGCTCCCCGGCGGCCACGTCCGCCTCCTGAACGTTGGAGACGGTGAACTCCGAACCGCCACGGAAGTCGATGCCGAGGTTGAACCCGCCGCGGGCCAGCGTCAGGCCGCCGGCCACCACGAGCAGGGCCAGGGCGAGGACGGACCACAGCTTGACCTTGCCGACGAACGGGTAGGAGGTCTTCCCGGTGTAGAGCCGGTTGCCCCACTGGGCCAGTGCACTCACTTCTGTTCCTCCGTCGGGTCGGCCGGGGTGGACGAGCCGTTCTCACGCGAGCCCACTCCGGTCAGCTGTGCGGCGCGCCGCCGCTCGGCGATCGTCTGGCGTCGTTCGGCCTCCTTGGCGGACCGCCGGCTCCGCTTCGCCGCCGTGGCCTGCGGGTCCGGACGGAACTGACGTACCCTGCCCGCACCCTGGTACAGCGGCTCGCGGCCCAGCAACGAGGGGTCCAGCCCGGACAGTCGGTGGCCCCCTCCGAAGAACCGGGTGTGGGCCAGCAGCTGCATGACCGGATGGGTGAACATGAACACCACGGCCAGGTCGGCCACCGCGGTCAGGCCGAGGGTGAAGGCGAAGCCGCGCACGTTACCCACGGCGACGAAGTACAGCACGACGGCGGCCAGCAGGTTCACGGCCTTGGAGGCGGTGATCGTGCGCTTGGCGCGGGCCCAGCCGTACTCCACGGCCTCGGGCAGGGACCGGCCGCCGCGCAGCTCGTCCTTGATGCGCTCGAAGTAGACGATGAACGAGTCCGCCGTGAGGCCGATCGCCACGATGAGGCCCGCGATGCCGGCGAGGGACAGGCGGTAGTTGTCCGTCCAGCCGAGGATCGCGATCGCCAGCCACGTCAGCACGCCCGCCACGAGGATCGAGGCGAAGGTCAGCAGGCCCAGGGCCCGGTACTGGAAGAACTGGTACACGGCCACGAGGCCGAGGCCGATCAGGCCAGCGATGAGGCCCCAGAAGAGCTGGTCCTGGCCGAGCGTGGCGGAGATCTGCTGCTCGGACTCGATGGAGAACGAGATCGGCAGGGAGCCGTAGTCGAGCTGCTCGGCGAGCTGCGCCGTCGTCTGCTCGTTCAGCGTGGGGCCGCTGATCTGCGCGCTGCCGTTGGTGATGACCACGTTGGACTGCGGCGCGGAGATCACGTCCCCGTCCAGCAGGATCGCGAACTGCTTGCGCGGGTCGCCCTCCGGGAACGGGGTGAGCTTCTGGGTGACCTCGGCGAAGGTCTTGGCGCCCTCGGCGTCGAAGTCGATGTTGACGACCCACTGGTTCGTGGAGACGCCGCCCTGGGACTGGGCCAGGCCGTTGGACGCACCCTTGATCTGGGTGCCCGGGATGACGACGGGGCCCAGGATGTACTTCTGGGCCGGCGTGGCGGCGCCGTCGCCGAGCTCCTCGGAGGGCTGGCAGGCGACGATCGCGCGGTCGGACGGCGGCGGGGGCGCGGCCGGGTCCCGCGGGGCCGCGCAGTCCTTGGCCTGGAACTCGGCCAGCAGGGCGGGGGTGACCCAGTTCGGGTCGTAGGCGTCGGCCGGCTCGCCCTCGGGCTTCGGCAGCTGGTCCTCGGGCAGGCGCTGGTCCTCGGGGGTGGCCTCACCCGGGCCGGACTGCAGCACGGGGCGGAACTGCATGTCCGCGGACGCCTGGATCAGGCGGCGGGTCTCCTCGTCCGGGACGCCGGGCAGGGAGACGACGACGTTCTGCGAGCCCTGCGTGGCGACCTCGGCCTCGGCCACGCCGGAGCCGTCCACGCGCTGGCGGATGATCTCCACGGCCTGGTCCAGCTGCTCGGGGGTGACGGACTCGCCGGTCGAGGTCTCGGGGGCCAGCACCATCTGCGTGCCGCCCTCGAGGTCGAGGGCGAGCTTGCGCGCCCAGGAGGCCGCGCCGGAGGCCACGCCCCCGCCGAGGATCGCGGCCAGGACCACGAGGAGGGCGGCCAGCCAGGCCAGGGTGCGCCCGGCCGAGCCGGTGGGTGTTCTCTTCGCCATTGCTCAGGTGCTTCCGTCACATCCGAGCGGCCCCGCCAGGCGGGGCCGCGTGTGCAGGGGTGGGTGGGCCTCAGGCCAGGTCGTCCCGGCGCGGACGCGGGTCCGCGGCGTCGTCGTCGGCGCGGTGCTCGGCGCCGGACGCCTCGTCGAGGCGCGTCTCGTCCGTGTCCGGCGTGGCGGCGGGGTCGACGCCGGCCGGGGCGGTCGTCTCGGGCTCCACGACGGTGGTGATGCCCTGCAGGTGCACGTCCATGCGGGTGCCCGGGGCGGTCTCCAGCGTCACCCGCTGGGCCTGGGTGTCCACGGCCATGACGGTGCCGAAGATGCCGGCGCAGGTCATGACCTCCACGCCCGGGGCGAGGGTGCTGCGCATCTGCGCCTGCTGCTGCTGCACCTTCTTGCCCTTGCGGAAGGAGAGGAACAGCATCACCGCGAGCAGGGCGAAGGCGATGAGCATGAGCATGCTGCCGCCGCCTCCCTGGGCCTGCTGGGCGATCACGGGCAGGGTCGCTGCGGTGGCGACGGGCATGGGGGACTCCTGATGCTCGGGATGGGCGGGCCTGACCAGTGTAGGGGGCCGCCCTGGGCGTCACGCCCCGGGCGCGGCCTCCGGGGCGGCG
>DATBUG010000303.1:0-8855 GCA_036516315.1 Citricoccus sp. | reverse complement strand
GGATGCACTCCCAGCCGGCCCTCGTCATGTCCGGGAGCGGGGGCGGACTTCACGCCCCGCCCCGCAGTCCTCACGAGTCGGCGGTCACCGCCGTCTCGGCGGGCGCCGCACTCGCTGACGTCGCGGTGCCGGACAGCACGTCCAGGGTGCCCACCGCCGCGGCGCGCTCGCGCAGGCCGTCGACGAAACCATCCCAGACGCCCTGGTGCACGACGAACTCCTCCCGCCAGGGCTTGGCCGGGCCGGCCCAGTGGATGAGCTTCGGCTCGATGCCGACCTCCTGCTGGGCGATCGCGTTCCAACGGATGTCCAGGGCCGTCCGCTGCGGACCGGTGTAACAGTTCAGGATCTCCTGGTCGTTCATCCCGAAGCCCCCGGCCATGCCCAGGTACCGGTGGCAGAAATCGTCCACCCGCATCCGCTCCAGGTCCATGACCATGACTCCGGCGTTGAACGAGGTGAAGTCGTACGGCAGGAGGTTGTGCAGCCCGCGCCGCATCTCGGCGGCAGTCCGTGCGTCGAGCCGTACGGAGGCCCGGTAGACGTTGCCGAAGCCGCTCTCCGCCCACGAGGCCGGCGCAGACCGGGCGCCGATGGCGTTTCCCTGCAGGTCGGTGTCGAACAGCTCGCCGATGTCACCCACGGTCACCGCATCGATGTCGTGGTAGATCACGCGGTCGACGTCCGGCATCAGCAGGGGCAGCAACAGCCGGTCCATCGTGGAGACCGTGATATGCCGCAGCATGCCGGCGATCTCGCCGTAGTGCACGTCATCGCACGGCAGGAAGGTGAACGACGCCTCCGGGAAGGTCGCCGCCAGCGCGTCGAAGTAATCCCGGCCCAGTCCGCGGGTGAGGACCTGGAAATGCACCGGACGGGACGTCCCGGACAGGATGCTCTGCACGACCACGGGAACCTCGGCACGGAGATTCTGGTCGGAGGCCAGGGCCACGTGCACGGTGCCGTCGGCCTGACCGTCGTGGTCGGACACCGCCGCTCCATGGGTCCCGGTCACGCTGTGGCTGGCATCCAGGATGGTGGCCGTCGCGGCCTCCACGTCGAACTGGACGGCCGGCAGCTCGAAGGCACGGGCGCAGTACTCCTCCGCCGCGGCCACGTCCTCGGCTGTGATCTTCCGCCACTGGGCGTAGACCTCGTCGCGCGGGGCTCCCGCGGCGATGAGCCGGTACACGGACTCCAGCTTGGTGCGCAACCCGTCCTGGATCTCCGACAGTGCCGGCGCCTCCGGCGTCATGCCCAGCAGGCCGTCGAAGCGCACGTCTCCGATACGGCCGGGGACGAATTCCACCGTGCAGCCCAGGGACGTCGCGGGCAGGTAGCAGTGCAGCCGGGACGTGATGATCCGGTCGTATCCGCGGTACCCCTCCAGCAGCTCCAGCGCATCGGTGACGTTCTGGGCCAGGGGCGCGCGGCTGATGGACGCCGAGGCCTGGGTGATGGTTTCCACCGTCGTGCCGACCGGCACCAGCGCACCGACGGCGTCATCCATCCGCTTGTCCACGATCGCGACCTTGCCGTGGCGTTCGACGCGCGACTGAGCAGGGAATACCGCGTTCACGGTCGTGGTGAGGCAGCCGGAGAAGAAGGCCTCCACCCCCACGCTGCGCAGCAGGTAGACGGTGGTCCAGTCGCGGCAACCGATCGGGCCGTGCTGGCGAAGGTAGCGGATGGCCTCCTCCGTCAGCATCTCCCGACGGTTGACGTGGAACGAGATGAAGAGGGGGTTGACCTGCTCCGGCCACGGGAAGTCGTATTCGCCGCGGAAAGGGGCGTGCATGTACCAGCCGAAGGCCACCAGCCAGGTGTTGTCCGGGATGGTGTTGCGGTGCATGTCATCACGGTCCACACGGACCAGGTTGACGGCGGCCGGGCTGTCCAGTTCCTTGCGGAACGATTCCTCCGTGCGCGACTGCAGCAGTTCCACGGTAGAGGTCAGGTCCTCGTCCCCATGCACGCTGAGGTTCTGGAACTGGGCCAGGTGGGTGAGGGCGCCGATGGTCTGGATGTAGTCACCGATGTTGGCCGACTGCCGGGTGAAGTCCGGGTGCTTGTAGTCCAGCACGCCGATGTTCACGGCGCCCTCGCGCCAGTCCGGTTGCCCCAGCGACTCCCGTTGGTACATGTCGGCCCACTGCCGCAGCCACCCGTACTCGCGCAGATCACGCTCCGGCAGGTCCGGTGCGTCGCCACGGTCCGCGACGAGGGCTTCGAAATGCTCGCGGGCCAGGTCGTCCTGCCGTTCCCGCAGCGCCAGTTTGACCACCTGGAAACGCAAGGGGTCGGTCCGCAGCAACTGGCCGGCGTGGTCCTGCACGAGGGACACGGCGTGCTCCGGGTTCCTCCGGAACTCGAAGTCGATCCACTCGGCCGGCACCAGTTCCAGGGCCACAGCGCGGTCCAGCGCCTCGAAGTGGTGTTCGGCGAGTTCGTACAGGTCCTGGTACATGGCCACGAGCGCGATCGCCGCATGACCGGCCTGGGCAGTGCCCTCGTACTGCAGTAGCGAGTGCCCGACCGACCTGGCCCGCGCGTGCAGCCGGCGGGCCAGGAGCGCACGCACCAGGCCGATGGCCGCATGGTCGATACGCAGCCCGTTCTCGAGGTCCTGCGTGAGCTGGGCGAAGGAGGTGAGGGTCTGGATGGTCTTCAGCGCATGGCGGCGCTGTTGCTCCGGCGACTGGTCCGCCACGATCGGGTGGCCTGCCTGCTTGAGGCCCAGGCCCACGGCCGAGCGGAAGAGCTTGGCCTGTTGGAGCTCCCGTTCGAGCGCGTCCACGCGACTCTGCAGCGCGGCGACAGAGGCCGTCTGGCCGTCCGCCGGGCCGCCGGCACCAGGCTCGATGTTCTCCTCGGGGGCCTGCCCCAGGTTGCGCGCCAGCGTCCGGCCGGCACGGGTTACCTTCCGGGCCAGGCGCCCCGCAGGCGTTTTCACTACTGCTGCTCGGATCTCTTCTCTCATATCCCATCCCGGTCTGGCCGGACCCCCGTGGCGGGCACCGTCCGGCTCTGTGGTCACCCGACCACGGTACCGTCCCCACGGTGGCCGGCCGACCAAACCCGCCCGTGCGGCTAGGGTACGGATATGCCCGACGACGCAGACGCCGCAGCAGACCGTACCCCCCACCACGCAGCGCGCCAGGCCGGCCCGGCCCCCACGGGAACCTTACCGACGCTCGTCAGCTTCTACGCCGGCGATCAGTATTACCACCGCGCCGCGGCGTCACTGCGCCAGGACTGTGAGCGTCTCGGTATGCCACACCATATCGAGGAGCTCCAGGCCGAAGGACTGGACTGGGGTGCGATCACGCGCCAGAAGGTGGCCTTCTTCCGCCGCATGCACGACCGTTTCGGAGCCATCCTGTGGGTGGACGTGGACACCCGGCTGGTCAGTCTCCCCGACCAGCTGCGTGGGTGCTCCTTCGACCTCGCCGGATTCGCGGGCCGTTACCGCTACATCCGCGACTACGACCCGTTCCAGGTCGCCCGGTTCTGGATCCCCTCGTACCTGTACTTCGGCCCCACCCAGGCCGCCCGCGACTTCCTCGACCTCATGGCGTCGATCGAGAGCGAGACCACCGAACCGGTCACGGACGACTATGTCCTCCAGGAGGCCTGGGCACGGCATGAGCACCAGTTGGCCGTCGGCCTGCTGCCGCCGGCGCTGGTCGCCCGTCCCTCGGACGCACTGCAGGAGCGGCATGTCTTCGTCCACGGAGACAGTGGCAATGTCTCCACGCACCGGGCGGGGTTGGTCCAGCACGGGAAGATCGGTGACCACCCGGTCGCCCGCAGCCGCATCCTGGGACTGGAGGCCGTCTCGGCCATGAAGCAACGGGACCGGACGGCCGCGGTCATGCTTGCCCAGCGGTCACTGGCGGCCCAGCCGACCGATTCCGAGGCGGCCGTCCGGCTGTCCCGGTACCTGAAGATCGCCGGGCAGGCCCACGAATCCGTCCAGGTCCTCCGGGACCAGCTCAAGCTGGACCCGCGCCTCGAGGACACCCGGCATGAGCTGGCCGTGCGCCTCGCAGACGGCGGTGAGGTCGACGAGGCCCTGAGGCTCATCGATGAGCTCGCGGCTCACGGAACACCGGACGGCGCCGGCCGGGCCTCCTCGTTGCGCGATGACATCGAGCGCGACGTCCGGGCCACGACGATGCAGCTCTCCGCGGCGGATCGGCCGCGACTGTGGTGGCGGAAGACCCCCTACCCCGGCAGCTTCGATGACGTCCTGACCCCGTGGCTGGTGGAGTGGGTGAGCGGTCGGCCGCCCGTGTTCGGTCGCCGCAATGACAGCCTGCTGGCCGGCGGTTCCTTCGCGCCGTTCGCCACGGGCCGCTCCATGGTCTGGGGCACCGGGATCCCCCGCCGGGGCGAAGCCCTGGCCGCAGACGCCCGGTACCTCGCCGTGCGCGGGCCACTGAGCCGTGAGGCGGTCATCGCCTCGGGGGGCGCCTGTCCCGAGGTCTATGGTGATCCCGCCCTGCTGCTCCCCCGGTTCGTGGAAGGCCACACCGGGCCGGCACGCCATGAGGTGGGATTCGTCCGGCACGTGACTCAGGAGAACCTGCGGCTCACCCTGCAGGACGTGGCGGACATCCGCCTGGCCGGGGTCGGAGAACGGTTCCTACGTGATGTGGTGCGGCAGATCACCTCCTGTGCGCGGATCATCTCCACGTCCCTGACGGGGCTGGTGGTCGCACATGCCTACGGCGTCCCCGCCCGCTGGGCCGTGATCGCCGACGGTTCAGAGGCCATCGGTGGAGATGGGACTGACGTGGAGGACTACTTCCGTTCCGTGGGCCTGCCCGTGCAGGAGCCCCTCGTCCTGCGCCGGGACACCCCGATCACGCCGGCGCTGGCGCAGGACATGCCGGAGGAGGTCCGGCTGGACGTCGACGGTGACGCCCTGGCTGCAGCCCTCGTGGAGGGACTCGGGTACTGACGGCCTGGCCGGCCGCCAGCGCCGGGGGCACCGGTTGTCGTCGTCCCGCAGCCCCCGCCCGGCCCCCCTCGATCCGGGCAGGGGGTGCGGACGGGTGCCTCACGCCAGGCGGTGGAGCCAGCCGTGGCGGTCCTGGCCGTGGCCGGTCTGCAGCTCCAGCAGCTCACGGCGGATGTCCAGCGCAACGGACTCCCCGGGGGTGACCTGCGGAGAGTCGAAATGGTGGTCGCCGTCCACCAGGCGCCCGATGGGGGTGATGACGGCCGCGGTGCCGCACGCGAAGACCTCCGTGATCTCACCGCTGGCCACGCCGTCCCGCCACTCGTCCAGGGTGATGCGCCGTTCCTCCACGGTCAGGCCGCGGTCCCGGCCCAGTTGCAGCACCGAGGACCGGGTGACCCCTTCGAGGATGGTCCCGGTGAGTTCCGGAGTGACGAGGGTGCCGTCCCGGAAGACGAAGAACACGTTCATGCCGCCGAGCTCCTCGACCGCGTTGTCCCGGACCGGGTCCAGGAACAGCACCTGGTCGCACCCGTGCTCCGAGGCCTCCAGCTGGGCGGCCAGCGAAGCGGCGTAGTTGCCGCCGAACTTGGCCGACCCGGTGCCTCCGTGGCCGGCCCGGGCGTACTGGCGGGAGACCCAGATGGACACGGGCTTGAGCTCGCCGCCGAAGTAGTTCCCGGCCGGGGAGGCGATGACCTTGTAGGCGATCTCGTTGGCCGGACGCACCCCGAGGAACTCCTCGGAGGCGTACATGAAGGGGCGCAGGTACAGGGACTGGCCCTCGCCGTCCGGCACCCACGCCGCGTCCGTGGACACCAGCAGGCGCAGCGACTCCAGGAAGTCCTCCTCCGGCAGCTCCGGCAGGGCCAGCCGCCGGGCCGAACGGTTCAGCCGGGCGGCGTTGGCCTGCGGACGGAACGTCCACACGGTCCCGTCCGGGTGGCGGTAGGCCTTCAGGCCCTCGAAGATCTCCTGCGCGTAGTGCAGCACGGCGGCGGCCGGGGACAGCGTCAGCGGGCCGAACGGCTCGATCCGCGCGTCGTGCCAGGTGCCGCCGCTGTGCGGTCCCCCGGAGCCCCGGGTCCAGTCGATGGAGACCATGTGGTCGGTGAAGTGCTGTCCAAAGCCGGGATCCGCGAGGATCTCCCGGCGCCTCTCCTCGGGCACGGGTGAGGACTGCGGGTGGACGGCGAATTCCATGGTCACGACTGCTTCCTTCTCTTGTGGAGCCCTGGCGGCGGTCCGCGGGACGATACCGGCCGCCGGGGCAATGCTTCGCCGACCCGGTGGCCAGCGGGCGCCGCTGATGCGCCGGGAAGGTGCATCCATCATAGAACCCGCCGTGGCACCGGCCCGGCAGCCGACGCCCGGACGTGCCTACACGGCTGCGGCGATGGCGTCGCCGATCTGCGCGGTGGTGCGCTGGGCGGCCTGCGGCGCCCCCTCCCGGCCGCGGGCGGCGATGTCCGCCCAGACGGCCTCGTTGATGCGCTGGGCGGCGTCGGCGCGCCCGGCGTGCTCTAGGAGCAGGGCCCCCGAGAGGATGGCCGCCGTGGGATCGGCCTTCTGCTGCCCGGCGATGTCCGGGGCGGATCCGTGGACCGGCTCGAACATGGACGGCGCGGTGCCGGAGATGTTGAGGTTCCCGGACGCGGCCAGGCCGATGCCCCCGGTCACCGCCGCGGCGAGGTCGGTGAGGATGTCCCCGAACAGGTTGTCCGTGACGATCACGTCGAAGCGGGACGGGTCCGTGGTCAGGTAGATCGTGGCCGCGTCCACGTGCATGTAGTCGTGGGTCACGGACGGGTACTCCGCGGCGACGGCCTCCACGGTGCGCCGCCACAGGTGCCCGGCGTGCACCAGGACGTTGTGCTTGTGCACCAGGGTCAGGTGGCGCCGCGGCCGGCCGGCGGCCAGCGCGAACGCGTGGCGCACCACCCGCTCCACGCCGTAGGCGGTGTTCAGGGAGACCTCGGTGGCGATCTCCTGGGGCGTGCCGGCACGGATGGCACCGCCGTTGCCCACGTAGGGGCCCTCGGTCCCCTCGCGCACCACCACGAAGTCGATCTCCCCCGGGTCCGCCAACGGGCTGGGGATGCCCGGGTACAGGCGGGCCGGGCGCAGGTTCACGCCGTGGTCCATGCTGAACCGCAGCTTCAACAACAGCTCGCGCTCGATGAGCCCGGACGGGATGCGGGTGTCGTTCGGGGCGGCCCCCACGGCCCCGAACAGGATCGCGTCGTGCCCGCGCAGCTGCTCGAGGGTCCGCTCGGACAGCGTCTCCCCGCTCTCCAGCCAGTGCGCCGCACCCAGCGCGTAGTCGCTCGCCCGGATCTCGGCGTCCCCGGCCGCGGCCGTGGCCGCGCGCATCACCTTGAGGGCCTCGGCGGTGACCTCGGGGCCGATGCCGTCGCCGCCGATGACGGCGACGTCCAGGACGTCCTGGGCGGATCGGGCGGTGGTCGGTGCGGGGCCCGGCTGGTCCGGGGCGGAGAGATGCTGCATGCCTTCAGGCTAGGGCGACCCTCCTCGCGGGGTCCACCATGTGGTCACACAGTCCACGATGCGGACACCTCGGGGTGCTGGCCTCCCGGTGGGCCCGGCCGGCCCCCGGGCGGCCGACCGGCCAGGACCGGATCAGCCGGCGTCGGGCTCCTCGTGCCGGGGGAACACGGGCACCGGGGCCGGCAGTGCGGTCCCGGGCACCAGCGCCTCCTCCCAGGCCGCGAAGGACCGCGGCCCGGCCCCGGAGGCACCCGTGCGGCCGGCGTCGCCGGAGGAGACCACGCCGAGCAGGTCCAGCAGGCGCGTGGCCGAGGCGGGCATGACCGGCTGCACCAGCAGCGCCACCCGGCGCACGGTCTCCAGGGTCACGTACAGCACGGTGGCCATCCGGTCCGGATCGGTCTTGCGCAGCACCCACGGCTGCTGCTCGGCGAAGTACGCGTTCGCGTCTCCCAGCACCGCCCAGGTGGCCTCCAGCGCGTGGTGGAAGTCCTGCACGGCGTAGTCCGCCCGCGCGCTCTGCAGCAGCCCGGCGGCGGCGTCCAGCAGCGTCTGGTCCGCCTCGGTGTACTCCCCCGGCTGCGGGACCGCGCCGCCGAGGTTCTTGGCGACCATGGACAGCGAGCGCTGGGCCAGGTTGCCCAGGTTGTTGGCCAGGTCCGCGTTCTTGCGCCCGACGACGGCGTCGTGGCTGTAGGATCCGTCCGCGCCGAAGGGGAACTCGCGCATCAGGAAGTAGCGCACCGCGTCCAGCCCGTAGTGCGCCACCCACTCCGCCGGGGCGACGACGTTGCCCAGGGACTTGGACATCTTCTGGCCCTCGTTGGTGAGGAAGCCGTGGATCATCACCCGCCGCGGCAGCTCGAGCCCGGCGCTCATCAGGAACGCGGGCCAGAAGATGCAGTGGAAGCGGGAGATGTCCTTGCCGATGATGTGCAAGTCCGCCGGCCAGTAGCGCCGGAAGCGCTCGGAACCGGTGTCCGGGAACCCGGCGCCCGTCAGGTAGTTCGTCAGCGCGTCCACCCACACGTACATCACGTGCTCGCGGGTGGCGGTGGCGGGCTCGCCGTCAGGGCCGTGGGCGGTGCCGCCGGCCGGAGCCGGCACGTCGATCCCCCAGTCGAACGAGGTGCGGGAGATGGACAGGTCCTCCAGCCCGGACTCCACGAAGCGGATGACCTCGTTGAACCGGTACTGCGGGGCGGCGAACTGCGGCTGGGAGCGGTAGAGCTCCAGCAGCGGCTCCTGGTACTTCGAGAGGCGGAAGAAGTAGCTCTCCTCCTCGGTCCAGGTCACCTCGGTGCCCGTCTCGGTGGCGTACCGGGTCCCGTCCTCACCGACCTCGGTCTCGTCCTCACCGAAGTAGCGCTCGTCGCGCACC
>DATBUG010000302.1:0-3950 GCA_036516315.1 Citricoccus sp. | reverse complement strand
AAAGGTGACGCGAATCCACGGAAAACCGGGACATCACGTCACCTTTCGACCTCCAGTTGCCCGGGGTGACCACCCAGGTGCCCGGGGCGGCATCTAGGTGCCCGGGGTGACCACCCAGGTGCCCGGCGGGGAGGTGGGCGGGGTCAGACGGAGTAGACCGTGACCGAGTTGCCGTCGATCATGTCCTTCTCCCCCGGCGAGAACAGGGCCCCGCGGCGCAGGTCACCGTGGTGGGAGGTGGACAGTTGCAGGGTGAAGGTCTGCAGGTCTGCGCCGGTGGGGTCCGTGATCCCGCGGATCTCGTCCGGCGTGGGCAGGTGGAACCAGGCCTTGGACAGCCCGCCGTTGAACACGATCAGTCCCTTGCTCAACCCCCCGGGCACCCCGATCAGCAGCTGCAGCAGGCGGCAGGAGGGGTCCGTCCACTCCTCCGGTGTCATAGCCACGCCCTGGTGGTTGAACCACATCAGGTACCCGGGGTCCCGGGCCGGATAGGTGTACGGCTGTCCGGCCAGGAACTCCTTGCGGATCGCGATCAGCCGCCGGGTGACGGCCAGCATGCGCCGCTGGCGGTCGTCGAGGTCCCAGTCCGTCCAGGAGATCTCGTTGTTCTGACAGTAAGCGTTGTTGTTGCCCCGCTGGGTGCGCCCGATCTCGTCCCCGGCGGTGATCATCGGCACGCCGAGGGAGAGCAGCAGCGTGGCCATCACGTTGCGCGCGGTCTGGGTCCGGGCGTCGCAGACGTCCTCGTCCTCGGTCGGCCCCTCGGCCCCGTGGTTGTAGGACCGGTTGTGCGCGCTGCCGTCCCGGTTGTCCTCGCCATTGGCCTCGTTGTGCTTCTGGTTGTAGGAGACCAGGTCCCGCAGCGTGAACCCGTCGTGCGTGGTGACGACGTTCAGGGAGGCCAGCGCGGACCGCCCGGAGCCGCCGAAGAGGCCCGCCGAGCCGGCCAGGCAGTCCGCCAGCCGGGCGGTGGACCCGCCGGAGCCGCCGTGCTCCATGGCCCCGCGGTCGGCCACCCAGAAGTCGCGCACCACGTCCCGGAACCGGTCGTTCCAGTCGGCCCATCCCGGGGGGAACTGACCGGTCTGCCAGCCGCCGATGCCCACGTCCCAGGGCTCGGCGATCAGCTTGGTGCCGGCCAGGACAGGATCGGCCTGCACGGCCACGAGGAAGGGGTGCTGGCTGGTGAAGTGGTGCGACCCGTCCCGGCACAGGGCCACGGCCAGGTCGAAGCGGAACCCGTCCACCTGGAACTCGCTCACCCAGCGCCGCAGGGAGTCCAGGGTCATCCGCACCACCTGCGGGTTGCTGAAGTCCAGCGTGTTCCCGCACCCGGTGGTGTCCAGGTAGCGGCCTGAGCCGTCGTGGCGGTAGTAGGCCCGCTCCCCCAGGCCCCGCCAGCAGAACTCCGGTCCGCCGGGCCCCTCCTCGGCGGTGTGGTTGTAGACCACGTCCAGGATGACCTCGATCCCGGCCTCGTGCAGCAGCTTGACCATGCCCTTGACCTCGTCCTGCACGGCCTGGGCCCCCCGGGCCCGGGCCGCCTCGGTGGCATATCCGGGGTGAGGGCCGAAGAAGCTGACGGTGTTGTACCCCCAGTAGTTCTCCAGGCCCAGGGCCTGCAGGTGGGACTCGTCCCGGTGGTGGTGGATGGGCAGCAGCTCGACGGCGGTGACGCCCAGGTCCTTGAGGTACTCGATCATCACCGGGTGCGCCATGCCGGCGTAGGTCCCCCGCAACTCCTCGGGGATCTGCGGGTGCAGCTTCGTCTGGCCGATGACGTGTGCCTCGTACACCACCGTGTCCCGCAGGGGGATGTGCGGCTTCTGCACCCCGCACCAGTCGAAGTCCGGGCGCACGCGCACGGACCAGTACCGGCCGCCGCGCTCCACGACGGCGTCCCCGTAGGGATCGATCAGCAACTGCGGCAGGTTCCGCTCCCGCCCGGAGGCCCGCCGGCCCCTGCGGGAGAGACCGGGGATCCGACGGTCACGGGCGACGAACGCATAGAGGCTGCCATAGCCGAGCCCGGGGACGGTTCCGTGGTGGACGTCGTCCGTGAGGTCGTACAGCGGCGCCCGGTGCAGGTCGGCTGCCGCCGGGACCGCGTCCACCGGGAAGTCCGGGGCCGTGAAGACCACATCCAGCGCGGCCTGCCCGGGCGCGTAGACCGCCACGTTGACGGCCCCGGGGACGTCCACCACGCCGGGCACCGAGTCGGCGATGCCCAGCGGGAAGGCCCGGGACCGGTGCCCACTGGCGTCGCGCAGCTCGGCCGGGATGGCCCCGGTGGGCTGCGAGGTCATGGGCATCAGGCGATGTCCCCCTGGCCCGCCTCCTCCGAGGCCGGCCGGCCGGCGGACCGCTGGACGGCGATCTCGTAGAGCGAGATGCCCACCGCCATGGAGGCGTTGAGGGACTCCATGTCCGAGGCGATCGGGATGGACACGATCTGGTCGCAGTGCTCGCGCACCAGCCGGGACAGGCCCTTGCCCTCGGAGCCGACCACCAGGCACACCGGCTCCGTGGCCAGCGGCAGGCCGGGCAGGGAGCGGTCGCCCCCGCCGTCGAGCCCCAGCACGAAGATGCCGAGCTTCTTGAACTCCTGCAGGGCGGTGTTGAGGTTGCCGGCCTGGGCCACGGGCACGCGGACCGCGGCGCCGGCCGAGGTCTTCCAGGCCGTGGCGGTCACGCCCACCGAGCGGCGGGCCGGGACCACGACGGCGTCCGCCGAGAACGCGGAGGCCGAGCGGATGATGGCCCCCAGGTTCCGCGGGTCCGTGATCCCGTCCAGGGCGATGAGCAGCGGCGGCGCGGCCTGGTAGCCCTTCTCCCACTTCTGCAGGGCCGCGCGGGCCGTGTCCAGGGCGTCGGGATAGTCGTAGGGCGGGACCTGGAGCACGAGGCCCTGGTGGACGGCGTCGTCCGTCATCCGGTCCAGCTCGGCCTTGCTGTTCTCGAGCACCGGCACGCCGCGCTCGGCGGCGAGCTTCAGCGCCTCCCGGACACGCTCGTCCATCTCCACGCGCGTGGCCACGTGCAGGGCCTTGGCCGGGATGGAGGCCCGCAGCGCCTCGACCACGGAGTTGCGCCCGGCCACCGTCTCGTCCCCGTGGCGGGACCGGGTGTTGCGGGGCGCGCCCCGGCGGGCTGCGGACCGCTCGGAGAGCTGCTTCGTCCGGTGCGCCTTGTGGTAGACCCGGTCCTCGGCCTTGGGCGTGGGCCCCTTGCCCTCGAGCGCCTTCCGGCCGTGGCCTCCGGTGCCCTTGAGAGGGCCCTTCTTCCCGCCCTTGCCGCGGGAGGATCCGGAGCGTGGTGCTGCGGCCATGTCGATGGTGCCTTTCTGGCGACGGTCTGGGACTGTCCACCAGTCTACGGCCCCGGGGCGGCGCCCCCTCCGGGCGCCGTCCCTCCTGCACGTCCTACTGCAGGGACCAGCGCACGCCCTCGGCGGAGTCCTCCACCACGACGCCGGCGGCGGCCAGGGTGTCCCGGATCGCGTCCGCCGTGGCCCAGTCCTTGGCGGCCCGGGCCGCGGCCCGGGCGTCCAGCTGGGCGCGGATCAGGGTGTCCAGGGCCTGCCGCGCGGCGGGGTCGGCACCGGAGTCCGGCTCGGGCACGTCGTCCAGGCCGAGCACGCCGACCATGGCCTCCACGTCCGCGTAGTGCCCCTCGACAGCGGCCACGTCACCGGCGGCGAGCGCGCTATTGCCCGCGCGGACCGAGTCGTGGAGCACGGCCAGGGCCTGCGGGACGTTGAGGTCGTCCTCCATGGCCTGACGGAAGGCGGCCGGCACGCTGCTGAAGGCGGCCACGTACACGGCCGCCCCCTCGCCGGTGGCCGGGGCGGCGTCCTCGCGCTGCAGCTGGGCGTCGGCCACCACGTCCGCGGCGCGGTCCAGGAAGGCCTCGATGCGCTCGACGGCCGCCTCGGCCTCCTGCAGGGA
>DATBUG010000301.1:0-10843 GCA_036516315.1 Citricoccus sp. | reverse complement strand
ACCGGCGCTCCCGCCGGCGGCACCGCAGCTTCACCATCTTCCGCCCGGCTCCGTTCCAGGAGAACCGCACCCCGGGACGGGACGACATCCAGGTTCCGGCGGAGTTCTACTACCGCTGGCGGTGAGCTCCACGGGCGCCCCACGGTGCCCCCACCACAGATCTGGAGGTCGATAGGTGACGTCAGACCGGGAATTCCCGGGCGAGAACGTCACCTATCGACCTCCAGTTGCGTTGTGGCAGGATCGGCCGCATGAACGACGCCGAGATCGCCGCAGCAGCCACGTTCCTGCCGATCAGCGAGGTCGCCGAACGCGCGGCGATCCCCCAGGACGCCGTGATTCCCTACGGGCACCACATGGCCAAGGTGGACCCCGCGCGGCTACCCTCCAGCCGCACGGAACCGGGACGCGTCGTCCTGGTGACCGGCATCAGCCCCACCCCGGCCGGGGAGGGCAAGTCCACGGTCACCGTGGGCCTGACGGACGGGCTCAACGAGCTGGCCGCCCGTCACGACGCCCCCGCGTCCTGGCGGGGCAGGACCGCCATGGCCGCCCTGCGCGAGCCCTCGTTGGGGCCCGTGTTCGGCATGAAAGGCGGCGCCACCGGGGGAGGGTACGCCCAGGTGGTGCCCATGGAGGAGATCAACCTGCACTTCACGGGTGACTTCCACGCCATCACCGCCGCCCACAACCTGCTCTGCGCGCTCGTGGACAACCACCTGCACCAGGGCAACGAGCTGGGACTGGATCCGCGGAGCATCGCCCTCAAGCGCTGCCTGGACACCAATGACCGAGCTCTGCGCGAGACGGTCATCGGGCTCGGCGGCCGGAGCCAGGGCGTCCCCCGGGAGAACGGGTTCGAGATCACGGTGGCCACGGAGACGATGGCCGTGTTCTGCCTCTCGCGGGACCTGGAGGACCTCAAGGAGCGCCTGTCCCGGATCATCATCGGCCGGACCTACGACCGCCGCCCGGTCACGGTCGGCGACCTCGGCCCCCACGGGGCCCAGGGTGCCATGGCCGTGCTGCTCAAGGACGCCCTCAAGCCGAACCTCGTCCAGACGCTCGGGGGCTCCGGCGTGCTGGTGCACGGGGGGCCGTTCGCGAACATCGCCCACGGGGCGAACTCGATCATCGCCACGAACACCGCCCGGTCCCTGGCCGACCTCGTGGTCACGGAGGCCGGCTTCGGCGCGGACCTGGGCGGGCAGAAGTTCATGGACATCACCTCCGTGGCCGGCGGCTTCCCGCCGGCGGCCTCCGTGGTGGTGGCGACCGTCCGGGCCCTGAAGATGAACGGCGGGATGTCCCTGGCCGAGGTCACACAGGGCGCACCCTCCGGTGATGGTGGCCGCGGAAGCACCGGTGGCAGCGACGGTGCCGACGGCGAGCGCGCCCGGCACCTGGAGGCCCTCGCCGCGGGCGTGGCCAACCTCGAACGCCACGTGGAGAACCTCGCCCTCTACGGGGTGCCGGTGGTCGTGGCCGTCAACCGCTTCCCCCAGGACACCGAGGCCGAGCTGGACTGGCTCCGGTCGTGGTGCGCCGACCACGGAATCCGGGTGGCCGTGGCCGAGGTCTGGGCCCGGGGCGGCGCCGGCGCCGTCGAGCTCGCCCGCCAGGTCACCGAGGCCATCGAGGAGGACCCCGCTGCGTACCGGTCCCTGTGGACGGACACCATGGACGTCGCGGAGCGGATCGACGCGGTGGTCCAGCGCGTCTACCGCGGGTCCCATGTCGAGTACTCCGGGCTGGCCCGGCGTCAGCTGGCCCAGCTCACCGAGGAGGGCTGGGGCCACCTGCCGGTGTGCATGGCCAAGACCCAGTACTCGTTCACGGACGATGCCGCGGTACTGGGCGCCCCCACCGGCTTCGGCATCACCGTCCGCGAGCTCGTGGTCCGCCCCGGCGCCGGGTTCATCGTGGCCCTGACCGGCACCATGATGACCATGCCCGGGCTGCCGAAGGCCCCGGCGGCGGATGCCATGGACGTGGACGCCGAGGGACGGATCCGCGGGCTGTTCTGACCTGTTCTGCCGGCTCAGACCGCATCTGAGCGACTCGCCGGTTGCTCCGAGTTGCTCCCGGTCGCCCCTGGTTACTCCTGCCCCGGCGCTACTCCTGCCCCGGCTCCTGGCCGGACTCCGGCTGCTCCGCCCACCAGCGCAGCAGCTCGGCGCGGGCCTCGTCCTCCTCGTGCGGCCCCTCGTCCAGGCGCCACTCGAGCAGGTGCTTGTAGGCCCGGCCGACCACGGGACCGGGGCGGATGCCCAGGATCTCCATGACCTGCCGGCCATCCAGGTCCGGCCGGACGGCGTCCAGCTCCTCCTGCGCGGTGATCTCGGCGATCCGCCGCTCCAGGTCATCGTAGGCGTGCGCGAGGCGCTCGGCCTTGCGCCGGTTGCGCGTGGTGACGTCGGACCGGGTCAGCGCGTGCAGCCGGGGCAGCAGCGGGCCGGCGTCGGTGACGTACCGGCGCACGGCCGAGTCCGTCCAGCCGGCATCGCCGTAGCCGTAGAACCGCATGTGCAGCTCGACCAGCCGCGCCACGGCCTTGATGGTGTCGTTGTCGAACTTCAGCGCCCGCATCCGCTGCTTGACCAGCTTGGCCCCCACCACGTCGTGGTGCCGGAAGGAGACCGCGCCGTTGGGTTCGAAGCGCCGGGTGCCGGGCTTGCCGACGTCGTGCATCAGCGCGGCGAAGCGCAGGATGAAGTCCGGTGCGGGCACGTAGGTGCCCGACGGCGGCTCAAACTCCCGGTCCTCGGCCTCGCCCGGTTGTTCGCCGGGCCGGGCGGACCCCTGCTGCTCGAGCTCGGCGGGGTACTCGTGGTCCATCGCCTGCTCGAGGACCGTCAGCGAGTGCTCGTAGACGTCCTTGTGGCGGTGGTGCTCGTCGGTCTCCAGCCGCAGCGCCGGCAGCTCCGGCAGCACGTGGTCCGCCAGGCCGGTGTCCACGAGCAGGTCGAGGCCGGCGCGGGGGTGGGCGCCATTGACCAGCTTCACCAGTTCCTCCCGCACCCGCTCGGCCGAGATGATGGCGATCCGGCCGGACATGGCCGTCATGGCCGCCACCACGGCGCCGTCCACGCCGATGCCCAGCTGCGAGGCGAACCGGGCGGCGCGCATCATGCGCAGCGGGTCGTCCGAGAACGAGTCCTCCGGCGTGCCCGGCGTCCGCAGCCGGCCGGAGGCCAGGTCCCGCACCCCGCCGAAGGGGTCCACGAGCTCGAGGGCCGGCAGCCGGATGGCCATCGCGTTGACCGTGAAGTCGCGACGCAGCAGGTCATCCTCGAGCGAGTCGCCGAAGGCCACCTGCGGCTTGCGGGACTCGGGGTCATACTGCTCGGCCCGGTAGGTGGTGACCTCCAGCTGCCAGCCGTCCTTGCTGAAGCCGATCGTGCCGAAGCGCTTGCCCACGTCCCAGTGGGCGTCCGCCCAGCGCCGGCCGATCCGCAGCGTGGCGTCCGGATCCGCGTCCGTGGTGAAGTCCAGGTCCGGGGACACCCGCCCCAGGAACAGGTCACGCACCGGGCCGCCCACCAGGGACAACTCGTGGCCGGCGTCCGCGAACAACCGTCCCAGCTCGAGCACCACGCCCGGCAGGCTCGCGCCGGCGGGGAACCCGGTAGGCAGCGCGACGTCGTCCGTCCCGGCGGACGGGTCCGGCCGGCGCGCCGGGGTGGTGCCCGGAGCGGCGGCCGGGGTGCTCGCGGAGGCGTGGGGAGAGGGCTGTGCTGCGGCGGAGGGATTCATCGTGTGGTTAAGGGTGCCAGATCCGGGGCCCGGGTCCGACACTCCAGAACGCCCCCCGTGAGCCCGCTACAGTGGAATGCATGGCTCATCCCGTTCCGAGCGCGCCGAAGCGCACGCCGCTCACCGCATCGGTGGGCCGTCGCGTGCCTCGACGCCCCGGACAGGCCGGAGGCGCCGGGGAGACGGCGTCCGGTTCGCTGCCCACGGTGGAGGAGGTCTCCGCCGGCGGTGTGGTCGTCCGCCGGGTCGGGCGCCGGCTGGAGGTGGCCATCATCGCCCGGTACAACCGCGGCGGCCGCCTCGAGTGGTGCCTGCCCAAGGGTCACCCCGAGGGGACGGAGTCCCACGAGGAGGCCGCGGTGCGCGAGGTCGAGGAGGAGACCGGCATCGCCGGAGAGGTCCTCGCCTCGCTCGGGTCCATCGACTACTGGTTCACGGTCTCCAGCCACCGCGTGCACAAGACCGTCCACCACTTCCTGCTGCGGGCCACCGGGGGGACGCTGACCACCGAGAACGACCCGGACCACGAGGCCGTGGACGTCGCGTGGGTGGACCTGGACGTGCTCAACGCCAAGCTCTCCTTCCCCAACGAGCGCCGGATCGTGGACCTGGCCCGCAGCGTGCTGCCGGACCACGCGGACCGCATCCCGGACCAGTCGGACCAGGCCCGGTGAACCGGGTCGACTCCGCGACGGGGGCCGGCACCACCGAGAAGCTCGATGCCGGCAGCACCGCTCGCTCCAGCGCCATCATGGCCGCGGGCACCATGGTCTCCCGCGTCCTGGGCTTCGTGCGCACGGCCCTGCTGGCCGTGGCGATCGGCTCCACGGCCGTGGTGGCGGACATCTTCGAGACCGCCAACACCATCCCGAACATCATCTACATGCTGCTGGCCGGCGGCGTGTTCAACGTGGTGCTGGTCCCCCAGCTCATCAAGGCCGCCAGGAAACCGGACCAGGGAGCGGACTACACGTCCCGGTTGATCACCCTGGCGGTCCTCGTCATGGCGGGGGCCACCCTGGTCATCACCGTGGCCGCCGCCCCCATCATCCAGGCGCTGACCAGCGGGTGGTCCGGTCCCAAGCTGGTGCTGGGCACGGCCTTCGCCCTGTGGACGCTGCCGCAGATCTTCTTCTACGGCCTGTATGCGGTCCTCGGCCAGGTGCTCAACGCCCACGGACGATTCGGCGCCTACATGTGGGCGCCGGTGGCGAACAACGTGGTGGCGATCCTGGTGATCGGCGTCTACCTGCTGCTGTTCGGTTCGTTCTCCTCCGGGGAGGACCAGCTGGCCGAGTGGTCCACCGCGCAGACGGTGCTGCTGGCCGGTGGGCACACGCTGGGGATCGTGGTCCAGGCGGTCGTGCTGTTCCTGCCGCTGGGCCGCATGGGCCTGCGGTTGCGGCCGAAGTTCGGCTGGAAAGGGATGGGCCTGCGGTCCACGGGCCGGCTGGCCGCCTACACCCTGGTGACGATGATGGCCGGCAACGTCGTCAACCTGCTGGTCGCCCGGCTGGTCTCCGGGGCCACCGAGGCCCGTTCGGACATCGACGTCACCAGCGGGGCGGACGCCGCCGTCCAGGCCGCCTCGATCCCCGGCCTCTACGCCCTCAACACGGCCCAGCTGGTCACCGTGCTGCCGCACTCGGTGTTCGTCCTGTCCCTGGCCACGGTGCTGTTCAACCAGTTGGCCCGTTCGCTGCACAACCGGGACCTGCCCGAGGCCCTGCACACGATCAGCCTGGGACTGCGGAACTTCGCGGTGCCGATGATGTTCGCCATGGTGCTGGTGCTGGTGCTCGCCGGCCCACTCGGCAGGATCTTCGCCGGGTCCTCGGACACCGCCGCCGCCTCCGGGGTGGCCATCGGGCAGTTGCTCGTCCTGCTGGCGCTGGGCATGCCCTTCCGCTCCGCGCACATCTACCTGATGCGCCTGTTCTACGCTGACGAGAACGCGAGGATCCCCATGCTCGTGCAGGTGGCCACCGCGGCCTGCACGCTGGTGATCGCCTATGCCGGCGGCCTGCTCATCCCGGACTGGTCCATGGCCTACCTCATCGTGGCGGTCTTCACGGTCCTGCACGTGGCCCAGTTCGCGGCGGCCCACGTGCTGGTGCGCCGCCGTTACGGCGACTACGGGGCCGGGGAGGTGCTGGACACCTACGTGCGCACCGGGATCGCCGCCGTCGTCTCCGGCGTGGCCGGTGGCCTGGTCCTGTGGCTGATGGGCGGGTACTCCGGCGGCTTCCCGTGGGCGTCGATCGTCTCCGCGCTGGTGACGTGTGCCGTGGTCGGAACGGTGATGGCGGTGGTCTATCTGGCCGTGCTGCGGGCCATGCGCCTGCCGGAACTGGCGGCCTTCCTGGGCCCGCTGGCCCGCCGCATCCCCGGGCTGGCCCGCTGACTTTCCGCGCGTCACGACGGCGGTTCACGCGCCCGTAGTTGGCTGCGGGCCGTAGCATGGTCCCGACCACACCCGGGCCGACGGGCGTCCTGCCGCGACCGGCCAGGCCGCACAGCACGGCCTGACGCGCTGCACCACTGTCACCGCCCGGGCCGCCGACCTGGAGGAGCACCGTGCCGCAGCCGATCGAAGAGGGAATGGTTCTGGGGGGCCGATACCTCGTCACCGCCCACGTGCTGACCTCGGCCGACCAGGACATGGTCCTCGACGGACGCGACCAGGTGCTCAACCGGGACGTCTCCATCCTCGTCGCCTCCTCCGACCACGCCTCGCAGGTCGCCACCTCCGCCCGCGAACTGGCCACGGGTGAACGCCAGGGGGCCATTCAGGTCCTGGACCTCGGCCTGAGCGAGGGGCACACCTACCTCATCGCCGGTGGCAGCCCCGACCCGGACGAGCTGCTGGACATGACGCGTGAACAGCAGGTCTACGTGGAGCCGTTCCAGACCGACACCCTCGGCTCCGAGATCTTCGGTGAGGCCCGCACCTACGAGCCACAGGTCTATGAGGACGACGAGGAGTACTACGAGGAGCTCGACGACAGCTTCGCCACCGAGGACGCCGAGAAGCGCCGGCCCCGCTTCCTCAAGGGCATCTCCGAACGCCTGAGCCAGCGCCTGGGCTCGCACGACGCCGCCCGCGAGGCCGTCTCCGGCAGCGGTACGGCCACCGGCGCTGCTGCAGGTGCCGCTGGCGCCGCCGGGGGCCAGGGGGACGCCGCGGGTGCCCAGACCGGTGCGGAGGACCCGTACCGGCAGTCGGTGCGCCGCCAGAACGAGGCACCGCTGCCGGAGCAGGTCAGCGACGACGAGTGGACCGGCGCCCACGAGGAGGTCACCGTAGACCCCTCCACGGCGACCACGGCCCCCCAGAAGGACCGCCCCGCCCGCGGCGGGGGCACGGAACCGCCGGCCGCGCCGCGTGCGTCCCGGCCATCCCCGGAGGCGACGTCGGCGCAGGCCGCGTCCGGTCCCCAGACGCGGGAGGGACGGGACGCGGACCGCGACGGCGGCCGTGACGCCGGCCGGGACGCCGGCCGTGGAGTCCCGGCCCGTCCGTCGAGGGAACCGGGAAACCGGGCCTCCGCTGCCGACGAGGACACCGGCAAGGTGCCCCGGACCGAAGCCCTCGGCCGTCCGTCGGCGGCGGGCGCGGCAGCTGGTGCGGCTGCAGGAGCTGCTGCGGGCGCTACTGCGGGTACGGACGCCGGGAGCGGCCAGGGGACGGCCGCCTCTGGGTCCGGGTCGGTGGCCGGTGACGACGCGGCGCGCCGCCCCAAGGTCAGCCTGTGGTCGGACGACGAGGACGAGGCTCCCCGTACGCCGGGCCGCGACCAGCGGGGTCAGCGGGACGGGCGGGACCGTGAGGAGGAGACCCGGGTGGTGCCCGCTGCGGGACGCGCTGGTGGCGCCGGCGCACCTGCGGCCGGGGCTGCGGCCGCGGCGTCACAGGCCACCGCGGGGCCGGAGTCAGCGGGTCGGAACCGCGGAGAGGCACCCCGCGGCGATGAGCGCGACCCGTTCCCGGACGAGGTCGAGGACGACGAGGACTACCGGGACGATGAGGACAAGCCGACCAGTGCCCGCTGGGTCCTCGGCGGCATCCTCGCCCTGGTGCTCGTCCTGGGTGCCGTCTTCGCCTTCAATCTGCTGGGCAACAACCGGGATCCGCAGGCGGGCGGTGAGGACCCGTCCTCCTCGGCGCCGGCCGATGCCAGCCCCAGCGACACGGAGGCGGGTGGTTCCGACCTTCCCGATCCGGTGATCGTCGGGGCCACCCGGCTCGTCCCGGACGACCCGTCGCTGAGCGCGGAGACGGACAACACCCTGCCGAACGCCGTCGACGGCAACCCGGCCACCGTCTGGCAGCCGTATTCCTTCGCCCAGCCCGTGTTCGGTGGGTATGCGTCCTCGATGGCGCTCGTGATCGAGCTCGAGGAGCCCAGCGCCATCAACCAGGTGGACATCACGCAGAACAGCGGCACCGGAGGGTCCTTCTCGGTCCTGTTGAACGACGCCCCGGAGCTGGACGGGGCCCAGCGCATCGCCGAGGGTGCGTTCACCGGACCGCAGGTCAGCATCCCGGTCTCCGGGGAGAACGGCGCCACGGCCGAGGCGCAGTACGTGATCATCAACTTCACCGAACTGCCACAGCTGTCCAACGCCACGTCCAACCTGCCGTACGGACTGCGCATCGCCGAGGTCCAGGTCCAGTGACCCGCAGCCTCGGCGGGCCGGCTGATCGGACTTCCCGCGGGCGGTAGTGCGCCCGCGGGACGGAATAGGTTCCCCTATGGTGGTGTTCCACCCTAGAGAACCCCCATCACCGTGAAGGAAGTACCGTGACCGAGGCCGTACAGTCCCCCGACGCCGTGCGCGACGTCGTCATCATCGGATCCGGGCCGGCGGGCTACACCGCCGCGATCTATGCCGCCCGGGCGAACCTCAACCCCCTGGTGGTCGCCGGCTCCGTGACCGCGGGCGGTGAGTTGATGAACACCACCGACGTGGAGAACTTCCCCGGTTTCCCCGACGGCATCCTCGGTCCTGAGCTGATGTCCCACCTGGAGAAGCAGGCCACCCGGTTCGGTGCAGAGGTGCTGTACGAGGACGTGGTCAGCGTCGATCTGCAGGCCGAACCGAAGCTGGTGACGCTGGGCAACGGTACCGAGGTCCGTACCCACGCCGTCATCCTGGCCACCGGGTCCGCGTACCGGGAGCTCGGGGTCGAGGGTGAGAAGCGGTTCTCCGGACACGGCGTCAGCTGGTGTGCCACCTGCGACGGCTTCTTCTTCCGGGACCAGAACATCGCCGTGGTCGGCGGTGGCGACTCCGCCATGGAGGAAGCCCTGTTCCTGACGAAGTTCGCCTCCTCGGTCACCGTCATCCACCGCCGCGACGAACTGCGTGCGTCCAAGACCATGGCGGACCGGGCCCTGGCCCACGAGAAGATCTCGTTCGTCTGGGACACCGAGGTGATCGGCCTCGACGGTGAGGACAAGCTCAAGACCCTGCGCCTGCGCAACCTCAAGACCGGCGCCGAGTCCACCATGGACGTCACCGGGCTGTTCGTCGCCATCGGTTCCGACCCCCGGGTGGACCTCGTCCGCGGACAACTCGAGCTGACGGACAAGGGCACCGTCAAGGTCGACTACCCCAGCTCTCGTACCTCTGTTCCGGGCGTCTTCGCCGCGGGCGACGTCACGGACCCGACCTACCGCCAGGCCATCACCGCCGCCGGCAGCGGCTGCGTAGCCGCCCAGGACGTCGAGCACTACCTCGCCGACGTCAAGGACCTGGCTGCCGCTGCCCACTGATCCGTCCGGGCGCAGACCCGGCGGCCAGCCCGCCACGCTTCACCACAGACCACCAACCAGGAGGAACCCATGAGCACCATTGACGTCACTGATCAGGATTTTCAGGAGAAGGTCCTCAACTCGGACAAGCCCGTCATCGTCGACTTCTGGGCCGAATGGTGCGGTCCCTGCCGCATGCTCAGCCCCGTGCTCGAGGAGCTGGCCGTCGAGAACGCGGACAAGATCACCGTCGCCAAGCTGAACGTGGACGACAACCCGCAGGCGGCGTCGACCTACGGCATCACCAGCATCCCGGCCGTGATGGTCTTCAAGGACGGCGAGAAGGTGGCCACCTCCATCGGCGCCAAGCCCAAGCAGGTCCTCGAGGCCGAGTTCGCCGAATACCTCAAGTGATCGTTTGACCCCTTTAAGGGCGCTGACTAAGGCCTCACTCCATGCGGAGTGAGGCCTTAGTACTCCCTAGACGGTGCTGTTGGCCCAAAAACACACTGTCTAACCGAAGTTGCGTCCTACTAACTGCTAGCACCTGACGGACTGATCAGGTCCATGATCCGATTGAGGTCTTCGACCGAAGCGAAATCGATGGCGATCTTGCCCTTACGTGCCCCGAGCGTGATCTTCACGGTGGTGTCCAGTCGGTCGGTCAAGGTGTTGGCCAGGTAGTCGAGCCGTTCGTGTCGTTCCGATCGTGGCGCCCGGGATGTCGGCTTGGCCTGACGGATCCCATCGTGCAAGGAGACGAGCTCTTCCGTGGCACGGACCGAGAGGCCCTCGGAGACGATCTTCTGGGCGAGCTTCTCCATGTCCGCCGGGTCCACCAGACCCAGGAGCGCCCGCGCGTGCCCGGCGGAGAGGACACCCGATGCCACACGCCGCTGGACTAGCGGAGGGAGCTTCAACAGTCGCAGCGTATTGGAGATCTGTGGCCGCGACCTCCCAATGCGGCTGGACAGCTCGTCCTGGGTGCATTCGAAGTCCTCCAGGAGCTGCTCATAGGCAGCAGCCTCCTCGAGGGGGTTGAGTTGGCTGCGGTGGATGTTCTCGAGCAGGGCGTCGCGGAGCAGGTCGGTGTCCGCGGTGTGGCGGACGATCGCCGGGATCGTCTCCAGACCCGCACGCTGAGTAGCACGCCAGCGACGTTCACCCATGACAAGTTCGAACGGCGTTGGACCGTCTACGGGCCGGACAACGACCGGCTGGAGGACGCCCACCTCCCGGATGGACGCGACGAGCTCCTCCATGTCGTCCTCGTCGAAGACCTCACGAGGCTGCCGCGGGTTCGGGTGAATGTCCGACACCGTGACAGC
>DATBUG010000300.1:0-5286 GCA_036516315.1 Citricoccus sp. | reverse complement strand
TCCCGGGCCACGCCGGCCGAGTACAACAACAACGGCCGGGACTTCATGCCGACCGACCGGCGCGTGCTGTTCGGCCACCACTTCGCGGCGATCGCCGGCGCGGGACCGCTCGTCGGCCCGGTCCTGGCCGCCCAGATGGGGTACCTGCCGGGCACCATCTGGATCATCGTGGGCGTCGTGCTCGCCGGCGCCGTCCAGGACTACCTGGTCATGTTCTTCTCCATGCGCCGCGGCGGCCGCTCCCTGGGCCAGATGGCCCGCGAGGAGCTCGGCATCATCGGCGGGACCGCGGCCCTGCTGGCCACGCTGACCATCATGATCATCATCGTGGCGATCCTGGCCCTGGTGGTCGTCAACGCCCTGGGCGAGTCCGCGTGGGGCGTGTACTCGGTGGCCCTGACCATCCCGATCGCCCTGTTCATGGGCGTGTACCTGCGCTTCATCCGCCCCGGCCGGGTGCTCGAGGTGTCCGTGATCGGCTTCGCGCTGCTGATGTTCGCGATCATCTCGGGCCGCTGGGTGGCCGAGTCCGCCTGGGGCGCCGAACTGTTCCACCTGGACCGCACCACGATCGCGTGGGCCATCATCATCTACGGTTTCATCGCCGCCGTGCTGCCCGTGTGGCTGCTGCTGGCCCCGCGGGACTACCTGTCCACCTTCATGAAGATCGGCGTCATCGCCCTGCTGGCCCTGGCAATCGTCGTCGTGCGCCCGGAGATCTCCGTGCCCGCGTTCTCGGAGTTCGCCGGGCGGGAGGATGGCCCAGTGGTGCCGGGGTCCCTGTTCCCGTTCCTGTTCGTCACGATCGCCTGTGGCGCGTTGTCCGGGTTCCACGCCCTGATCTCCTCGGGCACCACGCCCAAGCTCGTGGAGAAGGAGAAGCAGACCCGCTTCCTGGGTTACGGCGGCATGCTGATGGAGTCCTTCGTGGCGATCATGGCCCTGGTGGCCGCCATCTCGATCGACCGCGGCATCTACTTCGCCATGAACTCCTCGGCGGCCGTCACCGAGGGCACGGTCGAGGGTGCCGTGGCGTTCGTGAACTCCCTGGGCCTGGCCGGCGTGAACCTCACCCCGGAGGCGCTCACCGGCCTGGCCGCCGACGTCGGCGAACAGTCCGTGGTCTCGCGCACCGGTGGTGCCCCGACGCTGGCGGTGGGCATCGCCACGATCATGAACCAGTGGTTCGGCGGGGCCGCGATGATGGGCTTCTGGTACCACTTCGCCATCATGTTCGAGGCCCTGTTCATCCTCACCGCGGTGGACGCCGGCACCCGCGTGGCCCGGTTCATGCTGCAGGACACCATCGGTAACTTCGTGCCCCGGTTCAAGGACACCTCCTGGCGGCCGGGCGCGTGGATCTGTACGGCGATCATGGTCGCCGGCTGGGGATACATCCTCATCCTCGGCGTGACCGACCCCCTCGGCGGCATCAACACGTTCTTCCCGCTGTTCGGCATCGCCAACCAGCTGCTGGCCGCGATCGCCCTGGCGGTGGTGATGGCGATCGTGGCCAAGCGCGGTGCCTTCAAGCACCTGTGGGTGGTGGTGCTGCCGCTGGCGTTCGCCGCCGTCGTGACCATCACGGCCTCGCTGTTCAAGATCTTCTCCCCCGTGCCGGCGGTCGGCTACTGGGCCCAGCACAACACCTTCAAGCAGGCCCTGGCCGACGGTGAGACCAGCTTCGGCACCGCCGGGTCCGTGGAGGCGATGGAGGCGGTGGTGCGCAACACCTTCGTCCAGGGCCTGCTGTCCATCGTCTTCATGGTGCTGACGATCATCGTGATCACCATGGCGGTCGTGGCCACGGTGCGCTCCTACCGCACCCGCGGTCTGCCGGAGAACGAGGACCCACGCGTCGAGTCCCGGATCTACGCACCGGCCGGGATCATCCTGACACCGGCCGAGAAGGAGCTCGAGGCCCAGTGGAAGGCCCTGCCACCGGAACAGCAGCCGGTCCGGGCGCGGCACTGACCATGGTGGCCCGTGCCCTCGGCGGACTGGCCGGCGCCTGGCGGAACGGCGTCTGGTTCCTGCGGGGCGTCCTCGGTGAGGACGCCTACCAGCACTACCTGGAGCACCACGCCCGGACGCACCCGCAGGCCGAGCCGATGTCCGAGCGCCAGTTCTGGAAGGACCGCATGGACTGGCAGGACCGCAACCCGCAGGGCCGCTGCTGCTAGTCCGGCTCCCGGAGATGTGGCGGGATCCGCCCGGGACCGGCCGCGCTCGGCCCGGGCGGGGCGCCAGCAGCGGACAATGGTGCCGTGACGATCGTCGACAACGCCATCTACAAGGACGGTAAGCGCCTCCTGGCCCCCACCACCCTGCAGGAGACCTTCGCCGCGTGTGAGCGGCTGGGCGGGATGGCCTGGGTGGGCCTGTACCGGCCCGATGAGGCCGAGCTGCAGGAGGTGGCCCGGGAGCTGAACCTCCACGAACTGGCGGTCGAGGACGCCCTGGCCGGCGGGCAGCGGGCCAAGCTGGAGCACTACGACGACGACCGCTTCTTCGTGCTCATCCCCGCCCGCTACATCGACGAGACCGAGACGGTCGAGTTCGGCGAGCTCAACGTGTTCGTGGGACCCCACTTCGTGGTCACCGTCCGGCACTCCGAGGTGCCGGACCTCTCCCGGCTCCGGCGGTACCTGGAGCAGGAACGGCCCGAGCGGCTGGCCGCGGGGACACCGGCCGTGGTGCACGGCATCCTCGACTCGGTAGTGGACGACTACTTCCCCGTCGCGGACGGTCTGGACAACGACATCGCGGAGATCGAGGACCAGATCTTCTCCGGGGACGGCAATGTCTCCCGCCGCATCTACCAGCTCTCGCGGGAGGTGGTGAACTTCCAGCGGGCCATCCGGTCCCTGCCGTACATGCTCGAGAACATGATCGAGAACCTGGAGGACCGCCCGTCCATGGTGGAGGTGGTCCGCAAGCTGCGGGACGTGCAGGACCACGCCGAGCAGCTCAACGACCGCGTCACGGCCATGCGGACCATGCTCGAGCACGCCCTGGAGCTGGATTCCACCCTGACCTCCAAGAAACTGGCCGAGGTCTCCGTCCGGCAGAACGAGCAGGTCAAGAGGATCTCGTCCTGGGCCGCCATCATCTTCGCCCCCCAGCTGGTCGGGTCGGTCTACGGGATGAACTTCACCCGCATGCCCGAACTCCACTGGGTCTGGGGGTATCCCTTCTCCCTGGGACTGATGCTGGCGATCGGCGTGGTGCTGTACGTCCTATTCCGGCGCAACGACTGGCTCTAGGCCACCGGTCAGCCCTCAGTCCACCGGTGGCCCCTCAGCCGATCTTCGCCGGCCGGTGGTTCACTCGAGGCCGAGCTCGTCCTTGCCGAAGGCGTAGAGGTACGGCACACCCGCTTCGGACTCGATCCGTTCGGCCGCCCCGGTGTCCCGGTCCACGATCACGGCCACGGCCTGGACCGTTCCCCCCGCCGCGCGCACGCCCTCCACCGCGGTCAGGGCGGATCCGCCGGTCGTGGAGGTGTCCTCGAGCACCACGACGTCACGGCCCTCCACGGCGGGCCCCTCGACCTGGCGTCCCATCCCGTACGACTTCTGTGCCTTGCGCACCACGAAGGCGTCGACGGCGCGGCCCTGCCGTCCGGCCTCGTGCAGGATCGCCGTGCCGACCGGGTCGGCCCCCATGGTCAGCCCGCCGGCGGCGGCGAACCGCACGCCGGCCTCGTCCAGCAGGTCCAGCATGACGCGGCCGACCAGCGGGGCGGCCTCGTGGTGCAGGGTCACCCGGCGCAGGTCGATGTAGTAGTCGGCCTCCTTGCCGGAGGACAGGGTGACCCGGCCCCGGACGACCGCCAGCTCCTGGATGAGCTCGAGCAGCCGGGCACGGTCCCGTGCCTTCTGCCCGTCCGAGCGGGACGAGGGGGAATCCGGGGTCTGAGTAGTCATGCCGTCCATCCTAGATTCTCCGCCAGACCCCTCCTAGGGTGGTGACATGAGCGATCCCCAGCCTCCCCAGGAACCCCTGTCGGACCGTCCCTCGGAACAGTTGCTCAGCTACTGGCTCAACCTGGTGGACGGGCTCCTCACCACGCGGGTGAACGAGTCCCTGGCCGAGCACGGCCTGACCCGGGCCCAGTGGCAGCTGATGAACGCCCTGACCACCCGGCCGCAGTCCACCGAGGAACTGGGCCATGCCCTGCCGGCCTCGGTGGCGGGGGGCGACGAGGGTCCCCGCACGGTGCAGGAGCACCTGGACGAGCTCGTGGAGTCCGGGTGGCTCGTCGCCGAGGGCGATCTCTACACCCTGACGAGCACGGGCCGCACCAGCGGGGAGCGGGTGGCCGCCGTGGTGGAGGAATTGCGCGCCGAGATCACGGAGGGCCTGGACGAGGGGCAGTACCAGACGGTGATGAGCGCTCTGCAGACCATGGCCCGCAACCTCGGGTGGTCGCGCCCCTGAACGCCCTCTAGGCTGGGCGCATGCGCGAGAAGCAGAAGGCGATCATCGCCGAGTTCGGGGTCAAGCCGCAGATCGATCCGGCCACGGAGGTCGCAGAGCGGGTGCGGTTCCTGCAGGACTACCTCCGGGCCAGCGGGGCACGGGGGTTCGTCCTCGGGATCTCCGGCGGGCTGGACTCCACGCTGGCGGGCCGCCTGGCCCAGCTGGCGGTCGAGGGGTTGCGCGCCGAGGGCGTGCAGGCCCGGTTCGTCCCGGTGCGCCTGCCCTACAAGGTCCAGCACGACGAGGACGACGCGCAGGCCGCCCTGGACTTCATCGCCGGTGAGGACCCCGTCACCCTGGACATCGCCGCGGCCGTGGACGGCCTTGCGGACCAGTTCCCCGCCGCGACGGGCGAGCCGATCTCCGACTTCAACAAGGGCAACGTCAAGGCGCGTCTGCGCATGGTGGCTCAGTACGCCATCGCCGGTGCCGAGGGGCTGCTGGTGATCGGCACCGACCACGGCGCCGAGTCCATCACCGGCTTCTTCACCAAGTTCGGCGACGGCGCGGCGGACATCCTGCCGCTGTTCGGCCTGAACAAGCGGCAGAACCGCCAGCTGCTCAAGCACCTCGGCGCCGAGGAACGGCTGTGGGCCAAGGCCCCGACGGCGGACCTGCTCGACGAGAAGCCCGGCCAGACCGACGAGGACGAGCTGGGCCTGACCTACGACATGATCGACGACTACCTCGAGGGCCGGCAGATCCCGGACGAGGTCGCGGAGAAACTCGAGCAGGTGCACCTGCGCTCACGCCACAAGCGCACCACCCCGGTCACGATCCTCGATCCCTGGTGGCGCCAGG
>DATBUG010000299.1:0-2990 GCA_036516315.1 Citricoccus sp. | reverse complement strand
GATGCCGGCCGCCAGGCCGAAGTCCGTGCTGTTGGCCAGGGCGATGGCCTCCTGCTCGGAGTCGAACGGCTGCACCGTCAGCACCGGGCCGAAGACCTCCTGCTGGACCACGGCGGCGGAGCTGGTGACGTCCGCGAGGACCGTGGGACGGTAGAAGAAGCCGCCGTCCTCGTCGGCCGCCTCGCCGCCGACGACCACCCGGGCGCCCTCGGCACGGGCTTGCTCGACGGCGTCGCGCACCTTCTCGAACTGGCGGCGGGTGGCCAGCGGGCCGATCACGGTGGCCGGGTCCCGCGGGTCGCCGAAGGGCACGTGGGGGACGGCGCCCGCCAGAGCCTCGAGGACCTGGTCGTACACCGGGCGCTCGACGAGCAGCCGCGGCCCGCCCATGCAGAACTGGCCGGTATTGAAGACGAAGGCCGAGATCGCCGTCTCCACGGCCTGGCCGAGGTCGGCGTCCGCGAAGACGATGTTCGCGGCGTTGCCGCCGAGCTCGGCGGTGACCGGACGCAGGTGCTGGCCGGCGAGTCCGGCCACGTGCGCACCGACCTCGGTGGACCCGGTGAAGGCGACCTTGGCGACCTGCGGGTGGCCGTTGAGGGCGTCACCGATCGTGGCACCGTAGCCGGTGACCACGTTGTAGACCCCGTCCGGGACGCCGGCCTCGGTCAGCAGCTCGGCCATCAGCAACGCCGAGAGCGGGGTCTCCTCGGCCGGCTTGTGGACCACGGTGTTCCCCGCGGCCAGGGCCACGGCGATCTTCGAGGTGGACAGGATCAGCGGGAAGTTGAACGGGGTGGTCGCCGCGACCACGCCCAGGGGCTCGCGCTGGGTGTAGGCGTGCGCGGGCAGGGGCGTGCGGCGCACGGCCCCGTCCAGGTGCTGGGCCAACGAGGCGGCGTACTCGTAGGTGTCGGCCGCGGTGGCGACGTCCACGGCCCCGGCCAGGCTGATCGGCTTGCCCACGTCCAGGCTCTCCACCTCGGCGATCTCCTCGGCCCGTTCGCGGATCAGCTCCGCGACCCGCAGGAGCACGCGGGAGCGCTGCCGCGCCGGCATCCCGGACCAGCGTCCGTCCGTGAACGCGCGGTGCGCGGCCGCCACGGCCGCGTCGACGTCGTCTGGGGTGCCGTCGGCGATCGAGGCGATCGGCCGGCCGGTGGACGGGTCCACCACCTCGATCCGGCCGGACCCGGTGGCCGGATCGGCCCACCGCCCGTCGATGTAGTGCCGGGCGTGGGACAGCGCCTCCGGCAGCGTGACGGCGTCCTGGGCGGTCTGCGGTGCATCAGTGGTCATGGGACGGTCCTCCTGGGGGTAGGGGAAAGGGCGGTCGCCGGATGACCAGGCACGGAGCCGGGCGGCACGGAGACCGTGACGCGGAAGTCTAGCCGGGATGTGCGCCCCGTCACAGGGGTACGGTGGGGCCATGGCACACACGAACGATCCGGTGATCATCCGCCGGCTGCTCACCGACCGGGGAGCGCGCTGGGCCGTCGTCGGGCTCACGCCCAATCCGCGGCGCGCCGCCGTCGGGGTCTCGAAGTTCCTGCGGGACGACCTCGGCATGGAGATCATCCCGGTGAACCTGGGCGGGCAGGACGTCCACGGGGAGACCGGGTACCGCACCCTCGCGGACGTGCCCGGGCCGATCGACGTGGTGGACTGTTTCGTCAACTCCCAGAAGGTCGGCGCGATCGTGGACCAGGCGATCGAGGTGGGGGCCAAGGCCGTGTGGCTCCAGCTCGGTGTGGTGGACGAGGCCGCAGCCCAGCGCGCGGCGGACGCGGGACTGGACGTGGTGATGGACACCTGCCCGGTCATCGAGGTGCGCGCCGACCCCTCCCTCCGGACGGGCTGACCGCCACGGACCCGGCCCGGCGCCCGCGGCTAGGGTGGGGCCATGATCTTCATCGTCGTGAAATTCCCCGTCAAGCCCGACTACGTGGACGGATTCATGGACCGCGTCCGCGACTTCACGCAGGCCACCCGTGCCGAGGAGGGCAACCTCTGGTTCGAATGGTCCCGCAGCGTCGAGGACCCCCACGAGTTCGTGCTCGTCGAGGCGTTCAAGGACGACGCCGGCGAGGCCCACGTGAACTCCGCGCACTTCAAGGCCGGCCTGGAGTCGATCCAGCCCGCCCTGGCGGCCACCCCGAAGATCGTCAGCCGCCAGGTCGAGGGCGAGGGCTGGGACCGGATGGGCGAGCTCACGGTCGACTGACCGGTCCGGTCCCACGGCGCGGTCCCTCCGCGCCGGACACCGGCCGACGGCCCCGCGGACCAGGTCCGCGGGGCCGTCGGTCTGAGGGGTCGGTCAGGCGTTGGCCGCCCGCGGGGCACCGATCCCGGGGTCGATCTGGTGCGGTCCGCTCGCGCTGGGCCGCACGTCGAAGTCGAAGATCGCCGTCGGGATGTAGACGGTGGAGCACGAGTTCGGGATGTCCACCACCCCGGAGAGCCGGCCCTCGATCGGGGCGGCACCCAGCAGCAGGTAGGCCTGTTCGGGGGAGTAGCCGAACTTGGTCAGGTAGTCGATCGCGTGCAGGCAGGCCCGCTGGTAGGACAGGTGCGAGTCCAGGTAGCGCTGCTCGCCGTCCAGGGTGACCGACGTCCCGGAGAACGCGATCCACTCGCTGAACCGGGGATCCACCCGGCCCGGCATGAAGATGGCGTTCTCCTTCACCCCGTAGGTGTCCATGCCGCCCTTGATGAGGTCCACGTGCAGGTCGATGAACCCGCCCATCTCGATGGCACCGCAGAAGGTGATCTCACCGTCGCCCTGGGAGAAGTGCAGGTCTCCCACGGACAGGTTCGCCCCGTCCACGAACACCGGGTAGAAGATCCGGGTGCCCTTGGACAGGTTCTTGATGTCCTGGTTGCCGCCGTTCTCCCGCGGGGGAGCCGTCCGGGCGGCCTCGCCGCCGACCCGGCCCCACTCGTTGCGGTCCAGGCCGCCGAGCACCGCGTGCTCCGCCTCCGGGGGCAGG
>DATBUG010000298.1:0-7578 GCA_036516315.1 Citricoccus sp. | reverse complement strand
TGGTGGGGGAGGGGAGTGGTGCCCCGCCCGTCAGGCAGTCGGCCGGATCAGAAGGTCCCGGCCAGCACCGCCTGCTTGACCTCGGCGATCGCCTTGGTGACCTGGATGCCACGCGGGCAGGCCTCGGTGCAGTTGAAGGTGGTGCGGCAGCGCCACACACCCTCCTTGTCATTGAGGATCTCCAGGCGCAGGTCGCCGGCATCATCGCGCGAGTCGAAGATGAACCGGTGGGCGTTGACGATGGCCGCCGGGCCGAAGTACTGGCCGTCGGTCCAGAACACCGGGCACGAGGACGTGCACGCGGCGCACAGGATGCACTTGGTGGTGTCGTCGAAACGCTCGCGGTCCTCGGCGGACTGCAGGCGCTCACGCGTCGGCTCGGGGCCCTTGTTGATCAGGAAGGGCATGATCTCGCGGTAGGACTGGAAGAACGGGTCCATGTCCACGATCAGGTCCTTCTCCACCGGCAGGCCCTTGATCGGCTCGACGAGAATGGGCTTGGACAGGTCCAGGTCCTTCAGCAGGGTCTTGCAGGCCAGGCGGTTGCGGCCGTTGATGCGCATAGCATCGGAGCCGCAGATGCCGTGGGCGCAGGAGCGGCGGAAGGACAGGGTGCCGTCCAGCTCCCACTTGACCTTGTGCAGGGCGTCCAGGACGCGGTCGGTCCCGTACATGGTGAGCCGCCACTCGTCCCAGTAGGAATCCTCGGCGGTCTCCGGAAGGTAGCGGCGGACCTTGAGGGTGACCTCGAAGCTCTCGATCTCCCCGGCGCCGCCCTGTTCGCCCAGGTTGACCTTGGAGGGTCCCTCGGCGGGTTCGGTTGCAGTGGTGCTCATCAGTACTTACGCTCCATCGGCTGGTAACGGGTGACGACGACCGGCTTGGTCTCGAAGCGGATGCCCTTGACCCCCTCCATCTCGGAGTTCGGGTCCCGGTACAGCATGGTGTGCTTCATCCACTCGTCGTCGTTTCGGTCCGGGAAGTCCTCGCGGTAGTGGCCGCCGCGGGACTCCTTGCGGTGCAGGGCCGCAACGGTCATGGCCTCGGCCATGTCCAGCAGGTATCCGAGCTCGAGGCCCTCGAGCAGGTCCAGGTTGAACCGCTTGCCCTTGTCCTGCACCGAGACGTTCTCGTAGCGCTCGCGCAGGGACCCGATCTCGGCCAGGGCCCGGCGGATCGACTCGTCGGTGCGGAACACCTGCATGTCCGCGTCCATGACCTCCTGCAGCCGGGCGCGCAGGTCGGACACGCGCTCGGTGCCGGTGGCGGAGCGCAGGCTCTCGATGTGCTCGACGGTCGGGGCCTCGCCGTTCTCCGGCAGCTCGACGAAGTCCGCGGTCGCGGCGTACTCGGCGGCGTAGACGCCCGCACGGCGGCCGAAGACGTTGATGTCCAGCAGGGAGTTGGTGCCCAGGCGGTTGGAGCCGTGCACGGACACGCAGGCCACCTCGCCGGCGGCGTACAGGCCCGGCACCACGGTGTCGTTGTCCTGGAGGACCTCGGCCTTGATGTTGGTCGGGATCCCGCCCATGACGTAGTGGCAGGTCGGGAAGACCGGCACCGGCTCCGTGTAGGGCTCCACACCCAGGTAGGTGCGGGCGAACTCGGTGATGTCCGGCAGCTTGGCATCGATGTGCGCCGGCTCCAGGTGGGTCAGGTCCAGCAGCACGTAGTCCTTGTTCGGACCGCAGCCGCGGCCCTGGCGGACCTCCTCGGCCATGGACCGGGCCACGATGTCACGCGGGGCCAGGTCCTTGATGGTCGGGGCGTAGCGCTCCATGAAGCGCTCACCGTCCGCGTTGCGCAGGATGCCGCCCTCACCACGGGCCGCCTCGGAGAGCAGGATGCCCAGGCCGGCGAGGCCGGTCGGGTGGAACTGGATGAACTCCATGTCCTCCAGCGGCAGGCCGTTGCGGTAGGCGATCGCCATGCCGTCACCGGTCAGGGTGTGGGCGTTCGAGGTGGTCTTGAAGACCTTGCCCGCACCGCCGGTGGCGAACACCACGGACTTGGCCTGGAAGACGTGCAGCTCGCCGGTGGCCAGCTCGTAGGACACGACGCCGGCCACGCGCTTCTGCGTGAAGGGCGTGCCGTCGGGACGGGTGCCGGGCTCGTCCACCAGCAGCAGGTCCAGCACGTAGAACTCGTTGTAGAACTCGACGTCGTGCTTGACGCAGTTCTGGTACAGGGTCTGGAGGATCATGTGGCCGGTGCGGTCGGCCGCGTAGCAGGCCCGGCGGACGGGCGCCTTGCCGTGGTCGCGCGTGTGCCCGCCGAAGCGGCGCTGGTCGATCCGGCCCTCCGGGGTGCGGTTGAAGGGCAGGCCCATCTTCTCCAGGTCGAGCACCGCGTCGATGGCCTCCTTGGCCATCACCTCGGCGGCGTCCTGGTCCACCAGGTAGTCACCGCCCTTGATGGTGTCGAAGGTGTGCCACTCCCAGTTGTCCTCCTCCACGTTCGCCAGGGCGGCGCACATGCCGCCCTGAGCGGCGCCGGTGTGGGAACGGGTGGGGTAGAGCTTGGTCAGCACCGCGGTGCGGGCGCGCTGACCGGCCTCGATCGCCGCGCGCATGCCGGCGCCGCCGGCGCCGACGATCACGACGTCGTACTTGTGTACCTGCATTCGTTGGGTTCTTTCTTCTCGAGAAATCTCGGTGGATCTAGGGGGTGGCGGGCGTCAGAGCGTTTCGCAGAACGCGGGGGACGCCTCCAGCAGGTTCCCCGCAGCATCCGTCAGGCACGGCTCGAAGGTGAAGATCACCAGGGTGCCCAGCACGATCATGATGGTGGTGGCCGCGTAGAGGACCATCTTCAGCCAGAACCGCACGCCGTCACGCTCGGCGTAGTCGTTGATGATGGTGCGCACGCCGTTGGTGCCGTGCAGCATCGCCAGCCACAGCAGGGCCAGGTCCCAGAACTGCCAGAACGGGTCGGCCCACTTGCCGGCCACGAAGCCGAAGTCCAGGCCGTTGATGCCGTCGCCGACCATCAGGTTGGAGAACAGGTGCACGAAGATCAGCACCACGAGGACCACGCCGGACAGGCGCATGAACAGCCAGGCGGCCATCTCGAAGTTGCCGCTCTTGGTCCGGTCCCGGGTGTACTTCGGATCGATGCGCCCGGTGCGGGGCGCCGCAATGGTGGATTCAGCGGTGGCGCTCATGGCTCAGTGACCTCCGAAGGCAAGCATCAGGTGACGGATGGCGAACGCGGCGACGGTGACGACGGAGAGGGCCACCACGGTCCACAGCATCGCCTTGTGGTGCTTGGTCCCGCCCTTCCAGAAGTCCACCAGGATGATCCGCAGGCCGTTGAAGGCGTGGAAGATGATGGCTGCCACGAGGCCGACCTCACCCACCGCCATCAGCGGGTTCTTGTAGGTGCCGAGCACCGCGTCGTAGGCCTCCGGCGAGACCCTCACCAGCGAGGTGTCCAGCACGTGGACCAGCAGGAAGAAGAAGATGACCACGCCGGTGATCCGGTGGATCACCCACGACCACTGGCCTTCATTGCCGCGGTAAAGGGTCCCGCGGCCGGACTTGGCCGGGGCCTGCGCGGATGTCGCAGTTGACACTGTAAAAACCTCCCAGGGATTGCAAGGGCGCCTGTGCCACGTCCGGTGCGCACATTTGAGAACGCCGGTGCGAGTGCATTCCTCCTAGACAGGGTAGTCCCTCCCGCACGGCACGTCCCGACTTTTGACGCCCGCACCCGCGGGTGTGCGGTGTATCACCCGGGCCCGCGGGCGCGCGGCAATGACGGGTTGCACAGGGCCCTGTGCCTATGCTGTCCGGGTGACCACTGACTCTGAACAGCACGGCCGGGCCGCCGGGGACGGGGCGGGGACGCCCGGACTGGACCGCTTCTACGGCGTGATCCCTGCCGGTGGCGTGGGCACCCGGCTCTGGCCGCTCTCCCGTGCCGCGGCCCCGAAGTTCCTGCACGACCTCACCGGATCCGGGCAGACCCTGATCCGCGCCACCTACGACCGGCTGGCCCCGCTGGCGGGCGACCGGATGATGGTGGTCACGGGACAGGCGCACGAGGACGCGGTGTGGCAGCAGCTGCCGGACCTGGACCGCACGGACATGGTCCTGGAACCGGAGCCGAAGGACTCGGCGGCCGCGATCGGCCTGGCCGCCGCCATCCTGCACGAGCGCGACCCGCAGACCATCATGGGCTCCTTTGCCGCGGATCAGGTCATCGGGCCGGTGGAGGACTTCCAGGACGCCGTGGCCGAGGCGGTCGCGACGGCGGCCACCGGCCGCATCGTGACCATCGGCATCACCCCGACCCACCCGGCCACCGGTTTCGGCTACATCCGCCAGGGCGGGGACCTGCAGGTGTCCGGGGCCCCGAACGCCAAGGACGTGGCGGCCTTCGTGGAGAAGCCCTCGGAGGACATCGCCCGCGAGTACGTGGAGTCCGGGGAGTACCTGTGGAACGCCGGGATGTTCGTGGCCCCGGTCTCCCTGCTGCTGCAGCACCTGCAGGCCAACGAGCCCGAGCTGCACGCGGGGCTGACCCAGATCGCCCGGTCCTGGGGCACCGCGCGCCAGGACGAGGTCATGGCGACGGTCTGGCCGACGCTGAAGAAGACCGCGATCGACTACGCGGTGGCCGAGCCGGCCGCGGCGGCCGGTGACGTGGCGGTGATCCCCGGGCACTTCACCTGGGACGACGTCGGCGACTTCGCGGCGATCGCCCGGCTGAACCCCGCGCGGGACGCCTCGGGGATCACCGTGATCGGCGAGACCCCGCGGGTGTACTCCTCGAACGCCACCGGGGTGGTGGTCACGGACACCCAGCGCGTGATCGCCCTGATCGGCGTGGAGGACATCGTCGTGGTGGACACCCCGGACGCGCTGCTGGTGACCACCACCGAGCACGCCCAGTCGGTGAAGCAGACCGTGGAGTCCCTCAAGGCCCACGGCGACCACGACGTCCTCTGACGGCCACGGCGGTACCATCAAGGAGATGACCGTTCGCGAGCCCACCACCGGGACACTGCCCGTCCTCGACGATCCGGACCTGCCCCGGGTCACCCCCCTCGTGGAGCTGATCGAGCCGACCGCGGTGGCGCTGCGCCGGGACCTGCACGCGCACCCCGAGCTGTCCTACGACGAGCACCGCACCACGGCCCGCATCCTGGAGGTGCTCTCCGCGGCCGGGCTGGCGCCGGTCGAGCTGGAGGACACCGGGGCCTACGTGGACATCGGCGAGGGCCCCCTGGTCCTCGGGTTGCGCGCGGACATCGACGCCCTGCCGCTCACCGAGCGCACCGGCCTGGAGTACGCCTCGCGCATCGACGGCGTCGCGCACGCCTGTGGGCACGACGTCCACACGGCCGTGATGGCCGGTACCGCGCTGGCCCTGCACCGGATCGTCAATGGCACCTCCGGACTCCAGCTGGACCCGTCCGCCCTCGGCGGCCGGGTGCGGGTGATTTTCCAGCCGGCCGAGGAGCGGCTGCCCGGCGGCTCGCTGACCGTGATCCGCCAGGGCGTACTGGAGGGACTGCCGCGGATCCTCGCCGCGCACTGCGAGCCGCGCTTCGACGTCGGCACGATCGGCACCCGCATCGGGGCGATCACCTCGGCCTCGGACACCATCAAGATCAGCCTGACCGGGCGCGGCGGCCACACGTCCCGGCCGCACGTCACCGAGGACCTGGTCTACGCCCTGGCCGAGATCGCGGTGAACGTGCCGGCCGTGCTGATGCGCCGGATCGACGTGCGCTCGGCGGTCTCGGTGGTCTGGGGCCAGGTCACCGCGGGAGCCGCCCCCAATGCCATCCCCTCCACGGGCTACCTGGCCGGGACCATGCGGTGCCTGGACGCGAAGGTGTGGGAGGCCGCGGGAGAGATGCTGGACGAGGTGGTCCACCAGGTCGCCCGGCCCTTCGGTGTGGACGTGCACCTGGAGCACGTCCGCGGGGTGCCGCCCGTGGTCAACACGGAGGCCGAGACCGACCTCATCGAGGACGCGGCCCGGTTCGAACTGGGGTCCCGGGCCATCCAGCTCACGGAGCAGTCCATGGGCGGGGAGGACTTCGCCTGGATGACCCAGCAGGTCCCCGGGGCCATGCTGCGCCTGGGCACCCGCACCCCGGGCGGGCCGGTCTACGATCTGCACATGGGCGACTACGCCCCGGACGAGCGCGCGATCGGCGTGGGCATGCGGATCTTCACGGCCGCGGCCCTGCGGGCCCTGGCCGGCGCGCAGTGACACCGGCCCCGGTCGCAGCGGATTTCTGAAACGAATCCTGCCGATCTTGGGTAAACTTCCGGGTAACTGTCCGCCCCGGGTGCGGGCAGGGCTGTGAGGGGTCCGATCCCGGCCCGGAACAGGACCGGGCGAGCCCGGTCACCCTCCGCCTCATCACTCGCATCGAAGGATCATCATGGGCATTGCATCTGATCTGTCCCGCAAGGCACTCCTGCCGGCGGCCGTCCTCGGCCTGTCCGGGCTCCTGCTCGCCGGCTGCGGCGAGGCCCCGCAGGAGGAGGGCCCGGCGGCCGGCTCCGAGTCCGGCGCCAGCTCCGAGGTCGGCAGCGACAACTCGGACTACACCGGCTGCATCGTCTCCGACCAGGGCGGCTTCGACGACCGCTCCTTCAACCAGTCCTCCTACGAGGGGCTGAAGAAGGCCGAGGAGGACTTCGGCATCGAGGTCCGCGAGGCCGAGTCCACCAGCCCCTCGGACTTCACCCCGAACGTGAACTCGATGCTGCAGGCCGGGTGCGACTCCATCATCGGCGTGGGCTTCCTGCTGGGTGACACCATGAAGCCCATCGCCGCGGAGAACGAGGACACGCACTTCATCGGTGTGGACGTGACGGACCCGGACTTCCCGGACAACGTCCAGCGCATCATCTACGACACCGCCGAGGGCGCCTTCCTGGCCGGATATCTCGCCGCCGGTGTCTCGGAGACGGGCAAGGTCGCCACCTACGGCGGCGCCGAGATCCCCACCGTGACGATCTTCATGGACGGTTTCGCCGCCGGCGTCGAGTACTACAACGAGCAGAAGGACGCCGACGTCCAGGTGCTGGGCTGGAACCGCGAGGCCAAGACCGGTTCCTTCACCGGTGACTTCGAGAACCAGGCCGCCGGCAAGACCAACACCACCAACTTCATCAACGAGGGCGCGGATATCATCATGCCCGTGGCCGGGCCGGTGGGCCTGGGCACCCTGGACGCCGTGGAGGCCGCCAACGCCAACGGCAAGGACGCCAAGGTCATCTGGGTGGACTCCGACGGCTACGAGACCACGGAGCAGGGCGAGGTCATCCTCACTTCCGTGATGAAGCTGATGGGCGACGCCGTGCACGACGTCATCGAGGCGGACCTCGCCGGGGAGTTCTCCTCCGAGCCGTACGTCGGCACCCTGGAGAACGGCGGCGTGGAACTCGCACCGTTCCACGACTTCGAGTCGGCGGTGCCCGAGGAGATGAAGTCCGAGCTGGATGAGATCAAGGCCGGCATCGTCGACGGCTCGATCACGGTCGGCTCCGACTACTCCCCGGAGTCCTGATACCGTTCCCGACAGCCGCGGCGGGGCGGCCCACCCGGGCC
>DATBUG010000297.1:0-1859 GCA_036516315.1 Citricoccus sp. | reverse complement strand
GGTCTGCAGCGCGGCCCGCTCCGTGCCGTCCGGGCCGGTCTGCATCTCCAGTTCGACGGCGGAGTCCGGCACCGGGCCCCCGGCCAGGGGGTGCAGCGCCGTCGGCGTGGCCTCGGCCTCCGAGCTGACGGGCAGCGGGCTACTCGTGTACCCCCAGGTCTGTCTGCTCGCCGGGCCGCCCGGCTGCCCGCTCGGGTCCGGGTCGGCCTGGCCCTCGGGCCCCGATGCCGGACCGAGGCCGCAGGAGGCCGTCCCCACCACGACGGCGACACCGGCCGCCAGCAGCGGGACACGGGAGCCGGTGCGGGCTGGCATGGCCCCATCCTAGGCCCGGTGCCCGGCTCACGGAGGGCGGTGGCGCCCGCCGGGCATGTACTGACCCCGGCCCGGATCGGTACCGTGACGGGCACCGCGCCGTGGGACGCCCGTCCCGGCCCGAACCCCGGAGGACAGCATGGCCAACAACGTCTACAACGTCACCGAGATCGTCGGCACCTCGCCCGACGGCGTCGACGCCGCCGTGACCAACGCGATCACCGAGGCGTCGAAGACCCTGCGGAACCTGGACTGGTTCGAGGTCCAGTCGATCCGCGGTCATCTCGAAGGGGACCAGGTCGCGGACTGGCAGGTCACCCTCAAGCTCGGCTTCCGGCACGAGGGCTGAACCCGGCTCAGGGCTCGGACGAGGCCACCGCCTGGGCCCTCCGGCCGGCCCCTATTTCGGGGCCGGCAGCACGCAGAACTCGTTCCCGGAGGGGTCCTCGTAGACCCGCCACGGAAGCTCTCCCCAGCCGGGATCCAGCGCGCGCCCGCCGCGCGCGACGATGGCCGCGCCGACGTCGTCGGGATCGTCGCCGGCCTCCAGCCGGACGTCGAGGTGCAGGGGGTTCTTCGCCTCTGCCGCGGGTGTCGTCTCCGGGACGAACTCGAGGTGCGGGCCCCGTCCCGAGGAGTGCCGCAGCGTGCGCGGCCTCAGGTCCGGTACGTGGTCCCACCCGGTGAGCCAGGACCAGAACCCGCAGTCCCGCTCCGGGTCCGCGGAGGCAAGGGCGAGGGCGGCGAGCGGGCCGGTGCCGCAGTAGACCTCGCGCTCCTCCAGCACGCAGAACGGATGTCCCTCGGGATCGGCGAGCACCACCCAGGGCACGTCTCCCTGGCCGATGTCGAGGTGGCTGGCACCCAGGTACAGGAGGCGTTCGACCGTGGCCTCCTGGTCCGGTCCCGGCGCCAGGTCCAGGTGGAGCCGTGGCCGGCCCGGGGACGGGTCCGGGTCCGGCACCCGCGGGAAGCCGAGGTCCAGGGTGAACCCGTCCCCCACACTCAACCGCGTCTCGTATCCCTCCGGGGCGTCCGTGAGACCCGCCGCCCCCAGCGCGGTCTCCCAGAACCGGCCGAGCCGCTGCGGGTCGCGGGCATCGGTGATGACGTTCTCCAGGTACATGCGCACACCCTAGGGGGTGGCGGCCGGGCCGGACACCCCCGTCGCGGGTACGCACGGGGCCGGTACGCACAAGGCGGAGGACGGGGTCGCTGCGGCGGGCTCGCCCGTGCGGCAGACTGGACGGATGGACGACCTGCGCGTGGCCCCGGGCCCCGGACTGCCGCGCGGGCTCACGGTACCGGCGGTGGAACTGCTCGAGCAGTTCTCCCGGTCCTCCGGCCCCGGTGGCCAGGGCGTCAATACCGCGGACTCCCGGGTGCAGCTCAGCTGGGACCTGGCCACCACGACCGCCCTGGACGAGACCCAGCGTGCCCGCGCCCTGGACCGCCTGGAGGGACGGCTGACCGGGACGGTCCTGACCATCACCGCCGCCGAGCACCGGTCCCAGCGGCGCAACCGGGCCGCTGCCCGCGAGCGA
>DATBUG010000296.1:0-2067 GCA_036516315.1 Citricoccus sp. | reverse complement strand
GCCGCGTAGTCGCTGACGGGCACGTACTCGACCTCGACCCCGAGTTCCTCGGACAGGTAGGAGGCCATGGCCTCCTCGCGCTCGGCCAGGTCTGAGGGGTCCACGTCCGGGATCGCGCTGATCCGCAGGGGCCCGGTCCCGGCGGCCTCGGCCCCGCCCTCGGTCCCGCCACCGCAGGCGGCCGTGGCGAGCACCACGGCGGCGCCGGTGAGCAGGGCGGGCAGGACGGACCGGACAGAACGGACAGGCCGGACAGAATGGACGGCCCGGACAGGCCGGACAGGCCGGTGTCGACGGTGCGAGGGGGTCGGCATGACTGCATCCTAGTCAGCCGTGTCCCGGGGGCGGCCGCGCGGTCCGCAGTGTGAGCATCCGCCGCGATGGCCGCGACGGCAGGAGACGGCGCCGCTCAGTCCTGGAGCCGCCGGAGGTGCTCCAGCAGCTCGTCCTCGGCCGCGTCGAGGTACGCGCGCAGCGCCGCCGTCGCCTCGTCCCGCCGCCCGGAGAGCAGCAGCGTCAGCAGGGTGAGGTTCCGCTCCGCGTAACGGGCGTGGAAGGCCGCGGGCTCGGCCATGCCGTGGAACACCAGGCGCATGCGGGCCAGCGTCCGGTCCATCACCAGGCTCAGGGTCCGGGACCCCGCCAGCGCCACGATCGCCTCGTGCAGGCGCTGGTTGGCGGTGGCCATCCGGTCGGCCTCACCGCTGCCCAGGGCCGCGGTGATCTGTTCCCGGATCCGGTGCAGGTCCTCCTCGCGGTCCGGGGCGATCTCGCCCCAGAGCAGGGCGGCCGGTTCGAGCATGCGGCGCACCTGGTAGACGTCCCGGATGTCCTCGGCGTCCGGGGAGGCCACGAAGACGCCGCGGTTGGGCACCCGTCGCACGATCGACTCGGCCGCGAGCGAGGTGAACGCCTCGCGCAGCGTGTTGCGGGAGACGTCCAGCTCCTCGGCCAGGGCCTGCTCGGCCAGCTTGGTCCCGGGCCGCAGGTCCCCGGCGGAGATGCGCCGGCGCAGCACCTGGGCCGCCCAGGCGCCGGTGTGCGCATGGACGGCGGCGTCCGGGGCGCCGCTCACGAGATCCGCCCCAGTTCCTGGCCCTTGCTGACCTTGTCCTCCGGGTGCACGTCCGCCCGGTGGAAGGTTCCGGCGTGCCGGGCGGGGACGGTGGTCTCCATCTTCATCGCCTCGAGCACCACCAGGCCCTGGCCGGCGCTCACGGACTCTCCGTCCCCCACCAGCCACTTGACCAGCGAGCCGTTCATCGGCGCAGTCACGACGCCGTCGGGCGCCTCGGCCGGCCCCGTGCCGTCCCCGGGATGCTCCCCGGCCTCCTCCCCGGCGGCCGGGGCCGCCGTCCCGCGGCGCAGCGCACGGACCAGATCCGTGGGCAGGCCCAGCTGCACGGCCCTGCCGTCCACCGTCACGGTGAGCTCGGTGCGCTCGGCGCCCGGGGCCGCGGCGGCCAGGTAGGGCGAGGTTTCCAGGTCCGCCGCGAACGCGGTCTCGATCCAGGTCGTGTACACGCCCAGCCGGTCCGGGTCGGTGAAGTCCCGGTGGCGCAGCACCTCCTGGTGGAAGGGCACCACGGTCGGCACGCCCCGGATCACGAGCTCGTCCAGGGCCGCCCGCGCCCGGCGGACGGCCTGCTGCCGGTCCTCGCCCCAGACGATGAGTTTGGCCAGCATCGAGTCGTACTCGCCCGGCACCACCGAGCCGGAGCGCACCCCGGTGTCCACCCGGATGCCGGCTCCCGTGGGTGCCTCGAACGCCTCGACGGGACCCGGCGACGGCAGGAAGCCCAGGGCGGGGTCCTCGGCGTTGAGCCGGAACTCGAGCGCGTGGCCGCGCGGCGCCGGGTCCTCGGTGATCGACAGGGGCTCGCCGGCGGCGATCCGGAACTGTTCGCGGACCAGGTCCACGCCGGTGGTCTCCTCCGTGACCGGGTGCTCCACCTGCAGGCGGGTGTTGACCTCGAGGAAGGAGATCAGCCCGTCCGGGGCCACCAGGTACTCCACCGTCCCGGCGCCGGTGTACCCCGCCTGCCGGCAGATGGCCTTCGCCGAGGA
>DATBUG010000295.1:0-5315 GCA_036516315.1 Citricoccus sp. | reverse complement strand
GGCGTCGAGAAGTCGATGCACGACCTCGCCGGCGAGGCCGAACTCGAACGCATCCTGGCCGAGGCCATCGGGGCCGGCTGAGGCTGGTCCCGGCTCAGGACGAGGTGGTGTCCCGGGGCTTGCTCGCGTCGCGCAGGTGCCGGACCTCGTCCAGGCCGAGCGCGCTCGTCAAGGGGCTGGCGTCGGCCGGTTGTCCGGGATGGTCCGTGCCGGCGGCCCGTGGCCGGCTCGGCGCGTCGTGTGGCGTCTGCCCGGCCGTGTCCTGCTCGTCGTCCTCGACGGTGTCATGCACCGTCCCCTGACCTGTGCCCCGCTCGGCCCCCGGGGACGAAGCGTCCCGTGCCTCGTCGTCCTCCATCGCGGTGTCGTCGGTGCTGCTGTTGCTGTTGCTGCTGCTGGTGCGGTCAGGACCGGGGCCGTCGTGGTCGGTGATGACGGCTCCGTCGTCGGCGTCGTCGGCGTCGTCGCGGTCATCGTCGTCGTGCGCATCGTGTTCGACGTCGTGCGCGATCTCGCCTCCAGCGCTCCCGGCGGCGCCGGGAGTAGGCTCTTGGGACCCGGCGTCCGGGGCTCCGGCGGACGGCAGGTAGGCGGGCGGTGCCGGGATCGTGTCCGGCGCCGGCGTCGTGACGGGCCGGGGACCGGAGGGGGCGAGGCTGATCTCCTGGCCCCCGTGCAGTTCCACGTCGTCCCGTAACTCGAGGAGCATGGCCTCCGCCTCGGCCGCCATGTCCTCGTCCTCGTGGACGACGCCGCGGACCAGCCACTGGGCCAGGGCGAACTCCGCGGCCAGCGCGGCCCGGCGCATCAGGTGCTCGTCGGCCGCCTCCCCGCCGGATCGGTGCTGCCAGTAGGCGGCGACGACCGCGTCGGTGAACTCCTGGTCGCCCGAGGACGCCAGCCAGGAGAAGTCGTCGGCCGGGTCACCGATGTGCAGGTCCGTCCACCCGGTCACGGCCACCACGCGTCCGTGGCCGACCAGCAGGTTGTCCTCGTGCAGGTCCCCGTGCACCACGACCGGGGTGAAGTCCCACAGCTCCATCTCCTCGAGGGCGTTCTCCCAGCGGCGCAGCAGCACGGAGGGGATGCGGCCCGTGGTGGCCGCCTGGTCCAGCTCGTTCAGCCGGCGCTGACGGAACTGGTCGGCGGTGTAGACCGGCAGGTCCGCGTTCTCGACCACGGCGGACGGCAGGGCGTGCACGGCGGCGATCACGCGGCCGATGTCGTCGACGCCCCGGGCCCCGAGCTCGGTGAGCTCCTCGATCTCGAACTCGCGCCCGGGCATGTCGTGGTAGACGAAGGTGCGCAGCCCGTCCAGCCGGACGGCGCCGGCCACGGAGGGCACGCGGAACGGCAGGGCCGCCCGGACGGCGGGCGTGAACCCCGAGAGGACCTGCAGCTCGGTCTCCAGGCGCATCGCCGCCTCCTCATGGCGGGGCGAGCGCACCCGCCACCGGTTGCCCTGCCGGTCGAGCACGACGGCGGCCGAGAAGTCCCGGGGGTCATCGGGCGAGCCGACCACGCCGGTCGGGGACAGGTCCGGGATCGCGGCGCTGGCCAAGGCAGCAAGTTCCATGGGCGTACGGTTCACCACTCCACCGTACTTTCCCGCCCCGGGTGCCGGGCCAGAACGGGACGGCGAGTCGCCAGATGACGCACACCGCGCCCCTCCACCGCGCGTCCACAGGCCCCCGGGGCGCGCCCGGTGCGTCCGTGCCGGGCGGTACCGTGGAGGCATGCGCTTTCCGGATGAGACCCTGCCTGCCCTGGGCCGGCTACCCCTGGCCCGGGAGGACGTGGACCGCGGTTGCGAGGTCCGGGCCCGCGAGGGCTGGCTGCAGCAGGTGTGGACCCGCCCGGAGGCGAGGGTGCTCTGGCTCAGCGGACGCCGCGCCCCGGTGCTGGGCGGCCAGCTCGTCCTCGACCACCCGCAGGGTGAGCTCCCCCAGGACGCCGTGTACCTCGGCCGGTCCACGGCCGCCGTCGTCCCCGCGGACCCGGCCGGAGACGGATCCGGGCCCGTCCGCGCGGAACTGATCCTGCTGACCGCCGGCACGCACCCGCCGCTGGCGCGCCCGGAGGCCGGTGGCGTACCCGTCGACCGCCCCGAGGACGTGGCCTGGGTGGGGCTGCGGGACGTCGCCGCGGCGCTGACCGACCGGGACGCCGGGGTGTTCGTCGAGGCACAGGCCATCGCGAACTGGCACGCCACGCACACCCACTGCCCCCGGTGCGGGACCCCCACCACCCTGGCCCAGTCCGGGTGGATCCGGGTCTGCCCCGCCGACGGGTCCGAGCACTTCCCGCGGACGGACCCGGCGATCATCGTGGCCATCACCGACCGCGAGGACCGGATCCTGCTGGGCAACAACACCGCCTGGGGTCCGGGGCGCTTCTCCACCCTCGCGGGCTTCGTGGAACCGGGGGAGTCCCTCGAGGCGGCGGTGGTCCGGGAGATCCACGAGGAATCACAGCTGGTGGTGCACTCCCCGCAGTACCTGGGCTCGCAGCCCTGGCCGTTCCCGCAGTCGCTCATGCTCGGCTTCTCCGCCGTCGCGGACGATCCGGACACCGCCGCCGCGGATGGTGAGGAGATCGCCGAGGTGCGCTGGTTCACCCGCGAGCAGCTGCGCGACCAGGTGGCCGCCGGGGACATCACCATCCCGGGCGCCACGTCCATCTCCCGCGCGCTGATCGAGCACTGGTACGGCGGGGACCTGCCCGAGCCGCGGACCCTGCAGAACTGACCGAGAGCATCCACCGGAGGACCGTGACCGAACAAGCAGTCGAGCAGACCGACATCCTGTCGGGCCTGGACGCGGAGCAGCGCCAGGTCGCCACCACCCTGAACGGGCCGTTGTGCATCCTGGCCGGGGCCGGCACCGGCAAGACCCGGGCCATCACGCACCGGATCGCCTACGGGGTGCAGACGGGGGTCTACGACCCCCACCGCACCCTGGCCGTGACGTTCACCGCCCGGGCCGCCGCCGAGATGCGCACCCGGTTGCGGGATCTCGGGGCGCACGGCGTGCAGGCCCGCACCTTCCACTCGGCCGCCCTGCGCCAGCTGCAGTACTTCTGGCCCCAGGCCGTGGGCGGGACCGTGCCCGAGCTGGTCGAATACAAGGTCAACCTGCTCGCCGAGGCCGCCCGGCGGCTGCGGACCACCACGGACCGGGCCGCCCTGCGAGACCTGGCCGGGGAGATCGAGTGGGCCAAGGTGTCCATGCACACCCCGGACGGCTACCCGGTCGCCGCGGCGGGGCGGGCGATGCCGGCGGGGTGGGACGTCAACGGCGTCGCCCGGCTGTACCAGGGGTACGAGGACTTGAAGTCCGACCGCAACCTCATCGACTTCGAGGACGTGCTGCTGCTGATGGTCGGCATCCTCGAGACCGAACCGAAGATCGCCGCGCAGGTGCGGGACCAGTACCGCGTGTTCATCGTGGACGAGTACCAGGACGTCTCCCCGCTGCAGCACCGGCTGCTGGACCTGTGGTTGGGCGGACGTCAGGAGCTGTGCGTGGTGGGCGATGCCTCACAGACCATCTACTCCTTCACCGGGGCGACCTCCCGGTTCCTGCTGGACTTCCGTGCCCAGTACCCGGAGGCCACGATGGTCAAACTGGTGCGGGACTACCGCTCCACGCCGCAGATCGTGGACCTCGCGAACCGCCTGCTGGACGAGCGCACCCGGCAACGGGTTCCCGTCCCCGGCCCGGACGGCACCCGCGGCCGGATGCCGCGGTGGGCGGAGCCCCTCGAACTGGTGTCCCAGCGCCCCCACGGGCCGGCCCCGGTGTTCGCCGAGTGCACGGACGACGAGGCGGAGGCCGGATGGGTCGCCGACCAGGTCAAGACCCTCCTGCAGGACGGCATCCCCGCCGCCGAGATCGCCGTGCTCTTCCGCACCAACGGCCAGTCCCAGGCCTTCGAGCAGGCCTTCTCGGCGGCAGGCATCGGCTACCAGCTGCGCGGCGGCGAGAGGTTCTTCTCCCGCCGCGAGGTGCGGGAGGGGATCCTGCAGTTGCGGGCGGCCGCCCGCTCGGCCCAGGACGTCTCCGGCGACCAGGTGCCCGGACGGGTCAAGGACGTCCTGGCCTCCCTCGGGTACACCGAGACGGCGCCGCAGGCCTCCGGTGCCGTGCGGGAGAAGTGGGAGTCCCTCAACGCGCTGGTCGCACTGTCCGAGGAGCTGGCCGCCCGTCGGGGCGAGAGGTTCAGCCTGACGGACCTCGTGGCCGAGCTGGACGAGCGCGCGGCCAGCCAGCACGCCCCCACGGTCCAGGGCGTCACCCTGGCCTCGCTGCACTCCGCCAAGGGCCTGGAGTGGGACGCCGTCTTCCTCGTGGGACTGTCCGAGGGGCTGATGCCGATCAGCTTCGCCGACACCCAGGAGGACATCGACGAGGAACGCCGGCTGCTCTACGTCGGTATCACCCGTGCCCGGTTACGCCTGTTCCTGACCTGGACGCTGGCCCGGGGCACGGGCGGTCGCTCGACCCGCAAGCCCTCCCGCTTCATCGAGGCCCTGGACCCGGAGGCGGCCTCCCGCCACGGGGCACAGGGGCGGCGCCGCACCGACGGGGCCGGTGCCGCGAGTGGCCGGCGGGCCGGGCGCAAGCGCGCGCAACCGGCGCATTGCCGCCGGTGCGGCACGCTGCTGGAGACGGGTGCGGAGCGCAAGACCGGCCGGTGCCTGGACTGCCCGCCGACCTACGACGAGGAGTTGTTCGAGAACCTCAAGGCGTGGCGGCTGTCGACCTCGCAGGCGGCCTCCCTGCCCGCCTTCGTGGTGTTCACCGATGCGACCCTGGTGGCGATCGCCGAGGCCACGCCGAAGACGCCCGCCGACCTGCTGCGCATTCCCGGCGTCGGCCGCTCGAAGCTGGAGAAGTACGGTCCGGACGTGCTCGAGGTCATCAACGGCACCTCGCCCGCCTGACCGGCCGGCCGGAACGGCAGGCAGACCGCGTAGAGCGGGCAGCAGGTCAGCGGGTCGCCTCCCCCGCCGGGGCCGCCGTCCCGTCGGACCACCCGGCACAGGCGCAGTCCCGGTGCGGGGCCACGGTCAGGGCGTCCACCACGCCCGAACCGGCCCGCAGGTGCAGTACCGCCCCCTCGGGCGCGGCCCCCTGGTCGATCCACTGCAGTGCCTGCCGCACCGCGAGGGCTCCGGCGGCCAGGGCGTCCGGTATGTCCTCTTGGCCGGCCCACACGGACAGCAGTGCCTGCGTCCGGCGGGTGCGCAGCGGGTCGCCGCCCGCCGCGGAGAGGTCCCAGCACAGCGGGCAGCCGGGCACGCCAGGGGCGCA
>DATBUG010000294.1:0-2333 GCA_036516315.1 Citricoccus sp. | reverse complement strand
CCACCTGCACGACGGTGAGCACGCCGGTGATCAGCAGGGAGTTCCAGAAGTACTGCACGAAGGGCACGTCCTCGAGCACCGTGGCGTAGTTCTGGGCGGTGAACGGGTCCGGGATCCACTGCACGGGCTGGGTGTAGATGTCCGGGCGTTCCTTCAGCGAGGTCAGCACGATGAACGCGATCGGGACCAGGACGACGGCGGCGATCAGCACCATGGACAGGTAGCCCAGCAGGGTCCCGGCGGTGCCCCGCTGCGGGCCCCGGCGCCGTCGTCGGCCGGGTGCCGGTGTCACGCCGGCGCCCTCGGGCGCCGCGGCGGTGAGCGGCAGGGGAGTGGACTCGGTCATCGGCGCGGCCTCCGTTCGTTGAGTCCGGAACTGTCCTGCAGGCGTACCTGCACCACGGTGATCACCAGCAGGATCACGAACATGATGGTGGCCACGGTGGCGCCGTAGCCGGCCCGGGCGTTGACGAAGGTCTCCTGGTACACCTGGTAGACCATCGTGGTGGTGCCGTTGCCCATCGGCCCGCCGCGGGTCATCACGTTGATGATGTCGAAGACCTGGACGGAACTGAGCAGGACGGTCACCGAGAGGAAGAACGTGGTGGGCTTCAACTGCGGCAGGACGATCCGGAAGAAGTGCCGCAGCGGGCGCGTGCCGTCGATCCGGGCGGCTTCGTCCAGTTCGGTGCGCCGGCCCTGCAGCGCGGCCAGGTAGATGACGAACACGTACCCCACGTTCTTCCAGATGTAGGTGGTGGTGACCATGAACAGCGCCCACTGCGGGTCCTGGTAGAAGTTGGGGCTGTCCAGGCCCAGGCGGCGCAGGATGTCCTGGATCATGCCGAACCGGGGGTCGAAGACGAACTGGAAGGCGATACCGATAGCGGCACCGGAGATCACGTAGGGGGCGAACACCACCGAGCGGACCAGCCCGCGGGCGCGCAGGTTCTGGTCCAGGACCACCGCCATGAGCAGGCCGATCACCATCGAGCCCAGCACGGTCGCGACCGTGAACACCAGGGTGATCCCCAGGACCTTCCAGGAGTCCGGGCGCGTGGCCCACTCGACGTAGTTGTCGAGGCCGATGTACCGGGCCCGCGGCGAGGAGATGTTCCAGTCCGTGAAGGACAACCGCACGTTGTCCACCAGCGGCCGGTAGGTGAACACCGCGAGCAACAGGAGGTTGGGCGCCAGCAGGACGGCGGCCAGCAGCCACTCCCGGGCGCGGCCCACCCGGCGCGGGGCCCGCGGGGACGAACGCGCAGGTGCCGGGGGACGCGGCGCGGCGCCGGGGGCAGCGGGGTCCATGCGGGCGTCGGTCGTCACGGATCTGAACCTAGCACCAGGGCTTGAACGCGGCGCAGTGTTGAGGCGTCTGACCGGGGCGTTATGGGTGAACACTGGGGCGCAGCGGACCGGTCATGCTCCGCCGGCAGTGAACCGCCCTGCCCCGCGGACTCGAACAGCAGTACGATCGAGAGCATGAGTCTGGCGCAGAAGATCAAACGGCAGGTGGCCCCCTTTGAGGTGATCTCGGAGTACCAGCCCTCGGGTGACCAGCCCAAGGCCATCGCCGAGTTGGCCGAGCGCGTCCAGGCGGGGGAGAAGGACGTGGTGCTGCTCGGCGCCACCGGCACCGGCAAGTCGGCGACGACGGCCTGGCTCATCGAGAAGGTGCAGCGGCCCACGCTGGTGATGGTGCAGAACAAGACGCTGGCGGCGCAGCTGGCCAACGAGTTCCGCGAACTGCTGCCGCACAACGCCGTCGAGTACTTCGTGTCCTACTACGACTACTACCAGCCGGAGGCCTACGTCCCGCAGTCGGACACCTTCATCGAGAAGGACTCCTCGATCAACGAGGAGGTCGAGCGCCTGCGCCACTCCGCCACGAACGCCCTGCTGACCCGCCGGGACGTGGTGGTGGTGGCCACCGTGTCCTGCATCTACGGCCTCGGCACGCCGGAGGAGTACATCCAGCAGATGGTCACCTTGGCCCGCGGCCAGGAGATGGACCGCGACGCCCTGCTGCGCCAGTTCGTGCAGATGCAGTACGTCCGCAACGACCAGGACTTCCACCGCGGCACCTTCCGGGTCCGCGGGGACACCGTCGAGATCATCCCCATGTACGAGGAACTGGCGGTCCGCATCGAGTTCTTCGGGGACGAGATCGAGACCATCCAGACCCTGCACCCGCTCACCGGACACGTGGTGCGCGAGGAGGAGGAGATGTACATCTTCCCGGCCTCGCACTACGTGGCCGGCGACGAGCGCATGCACCGGGCGATCACCACCATCGAGGACGAGCTGCGCGAGCGGCTGCAGGAGTTCGA
>DATBUG010000293.1:0-2223 GCA_036516315.1 Citricoccus sp. | reverse complement strand
CTCGGCCACGTCGATCCGGTGGATCATGGCGATCCCGAGCCCGTTGAGGGTGACGACGATCGGCAGGATGTAGGGGTCCGCGTAGCGGGCCTTGAGGCGCAGCACGAGGTGGAACACCAGGGCCAGGATCGCCAGGACGGCACCCTGGACCCAGTACTCCGTGGTGATCGGGCGGTCCATGCCGACGGCGCCGAGCAGGTTGGCCCCCACCCCGATGCACAGGGCGAGCAGCAGCAGGACGAGTTCGGTGTTGCGGCGCGGACGCGCGGGGGCGGTGACCTGGTCCATCAGCCGGCACCTCCTTCCGGGCTCGGGCTGGTGCTGCCACGGGACGTGGGGCTGCCCGAGGGCGCGGCCGTACCACTGTCACGGTCCCGCGGACTCGGCGACTGCGAGGGCCGGGGCGTGGCGGGCGGTGCTGGGGTCACGGAGCTCTCCAGGTCGGTCACGATCTCCTGCGCGTGCTCCAGGTCGCGGGCCGGCAGCCCGGACTCGACGCGCTGGCGGGTGTAGGACGGCAGGTCCTCCAGCATCACGGAGGACTCGGTGTCCAGGTGCGAGAGGGTGATCGGGCCCAGGCGCTGGGACACCCCGTTGTAGATCGCCACCCGGCCCTCGTGGGCGCCGACGTAGTACTGGGTCTGGGTCCACAGGTACCCCCAGGTCAGGACGGCGGCGAAGATCAGGGCGAGCAGGGCGGTGAACACGGGGATGAACACGGAGCGGCGGCGGCGTGCGGCCGCGATGCCCGGACGGGCCTCCTCCGGCCGGGCCTGGGAACCGGTGCCGGAGACGTCCTCCGGCTCGGCCACCCGGCTGCTGCCGATGAGCTCGGAGGCGGCGCTGCCGGCCAGGGCGTCCAGCGGCGCTGGCACGGCCTCCTCGGGTTCCGTCTCGCTCAGCAGCGTGGCGGCCCGCTTCTGGGTGCTGCGCCGGGTGACGATCGGGATCTGGCCGGTGTCCGTGGCCTCGGCGGCGGCGCCGACCAGGACATGCGGCCGGGACTCCAGGTCCTCGCGCAACAGGGAACCGGACACCGGGCCGCTCTCCGCCGGGGTGGCCGCGGCCAGGGCCTCCTCGGACAGGGGGGTACGCTGCGGGGGCGTGACCTCCTCGGCGGTGGCCTCGACCACTTCGAGGGCCACCACGGTGACGTTGTCCGGGGCCCCGCCGGCCAGGGTCAGCTCCACCAGGTCGTCGGCGAGGGACTGCAGGTCCTGGCGGTGGCGGAGCTTCTGCTCGATGGTGGCGGTCGAGACCACGGCGGTCAGGCCGTCGGAGCACAGCAGCCAGCGCTCCCCGGGCGCGGCGGGCAGGGCCGAGATGTCCAGTTCGGGCGAGGCGTCGACGTCGCCCAGCACCCGCATCAGCACGTTCTTGTGGGGATGGGACTCGGCCTCGTCCGGGTCCAGCCGGCCCTCGTCCACGAGGCGCTGGACGAAGGTGTGGTCCACGCTGACCTGCTCGAAGACACCGTCCTTCAGGCGGTAGGCGCGTGAGTCGCCGATGTGGGCCAGGTGCAGGGTCTCGTCGGCCAGCAGCACCGCGGTGCAGGTGGTTCCCATGCCGGCCAGCTTGGGGCTGGCGTGGACGAGGTCGTTGAGGATCAGGTTGGCGTTCTGGATCTCGTCCGGCAGCACGGTGGCCGGGTCCGGGTGCCCCGTGGTGTCCAGGACGGCCAGGTCCAGCACGGTGGAGGCACTGGCCACGTCCCCGCCCACGTGCCCGCCCATGCCGTCGGCGACGACGGCGAGGTGGCGTCCGGCATAGGCGGAGTCGTCGTTCTTCGACCTGACCCTGCCCACATCGGACCGCGCAGCGAAACGGAGGACCAGTGGCATGGGGTTCAGGACCTCAGCTCCAGGACGGTCTTGCCGATGCGGATGGGCGTGCCCGGTTCGACCGCGACGGTCCGGGTCAGCTGGTTGCCGCTGACGAAGGTGCCGTTGGTGGAGCCCAGGTCCTCGAGGAACCAGCGCGAGCCCTGCGGGAACAGGCGGGCATGCCGTCCGGAGACGTAGTCGTCGTCCAGCACCAGGTCGGCGTCCTGGGCCCGGCCGAGCAGCAGCGGGGTGGCGTTGAGGTCCACGACCGTGTCCTTCAGCGGGCCCTCAGTGACCACGAGACGGGTGGCCAGCGGCCGGGCCGCCGGGGACGAGGGCGCACCGGAACCGGGCGTGGCCGTGGCGGTGGCCTGCGGGGCGTTCTCCGCCCCGGTGGCGG
>DATBUG010000292.1:0-1532 GCA_036516315.1 Citricoccus sp. | reverse complement strand
GCAGCCGCCCAGGGGGAGGGCTCCGGCCGCCCGGCCGGGGTCCCGGACGAGGTGCCCACCCTGCAGCCCCAGGAGATCGAGGGCCGGGTCTACCTGCAGGCGACGCTCGAGGACCCCGCCGACTCGCTCGCGGCCGAGCAGACGGTCGTGGAACTGCGCGAGACGCTGCACGGGATCGACGAGGGCATCCTGGTGGGTGGCACGTCCGCCACCGCCCTGGACTCCAACACCACCGCCCAGCAGGACCTGCGCACGATCATCCCGCTGGTGCTGCTCGTGGTGCTGGGCATCCTGATGATCCTGCTGCGCTCCGTCCTGGCGCCCGTGCTGCTGGTGCTGGCCACCGTGCTCAGCTTCGGCACCGCGATCGGCGTCTCCGCGCTGGTGTTCAACGAGGTCCTGGGCTTCCCGGGGGCCGACCCCTCGGTGCCGCTCTACGGGTTCGTGTTCCTGGTGGCCCTCGGCGTGGACTACACGATCTTCCTGATGACCCGGGCCCGGGAGGAGGCCGGGATCCAGGGCACCCGGGCCGGTGTGCTCAAGGCGCTCACCGTGACGGGCGGCGTGATCACCTCGGCCGGTGTGGTGCTGGCCGCCACCTTCGCCGCGCTGGTGGTCATCCCGCTGATGTTCATGGTGCAGCTGGCCTTCATCGTGGCCTTCGGCGTGCTGCTGGACACCTTCCTGGTGCGTTCACTGCTGGTGCCGGCCCTCACCTATGACATCGGGCCGAAGGTCTGGTGGCCCTCGAAGCTGTCCCGCTCCGGCGAGAGGGGCAAGCACGTGGCCGCCTGACGGCGCGCGTCCGACGGCACAGGGCCCCGGCATCGATCTCGATGCCGGGGCCCTGTGCCGTCGGAGCCTCGAGTCGGTCAGGACGACCGGGCGGCGCCGGCCGCACCCTGCTCGGTGTGCTCGCCGGCGGTGCTCAGCTCGCCCGCCGCGTTGGTCAGGAAGGAGCGCAGGAACCACTGGAACTGCTCCAGGTCACCGGTCTGGCCGATGAGGACGTCCTCCGTGATCGGGTCGAGCTTGCCGACCTCCTCGATCGCGTTGCGGTGGTCCGCGATCACGCCGTCGTAGACCTGGTCCAGGGCGGCGATGTGCTCGATGGTGTCCGCCCGGCCGAGGTCGTAGTCGTCCCACGTGCGCGCCTTCACCAGCGCGCCCGGGGTGCCGTTCGGGGAGACGCCCAGGGTGGCCATGCGCTCGGCCAGCACGTCCACGGCGCCGCGGACCTCCTCGATCTGGGGATCGAGCATCTCGTGCACCCCGATGAAGTTCTGGCCCACGACGTTCCAGTGGGCGTGCTTCAGGGTCAACTGCAGGTCGTTCAGTGCGTGCAGGCGCAGCTGGAGGATCTCACCGACGCGGTGGCCGTCCTCGAGCTCGAGTCCGGGCACGGTGTACTTCGCAGGGATGTCCTTGGCTGCCATGATGACTCCTTTCCGGGCGGCGCGCAGTGGTGCCGTGCGCCGCGGTGGGTGATGACCTCACTCAAACACCAGCGGGCCACGCCGTGCAACAAGCAC